>NZ_DICC01000034.1:0-548 GCF_002415215.1 Empedobacter sp. UBA5036 | reverse complement strand
AATAGTATTCGCCTCAAATTATCGAAAGAATATAATGAATTTGAAAATTGTTTTAATCATTGATAGTATGCCGTTTCAGTTTTGTAAAATAGCAAGTATAAATAGCTCAAAATTTACAAGGAACACTAGTATAATGCACAAAACAGAGGTTTTTGTGCTTCTCAGTAAATGTCTTTTTATGGTTATAAACTTCATGCTGTTTGTTCTTTAAGTGGTGTTTTCCTGAGTTTTAACATTAGTCCAGCATCTGTTCATGTATTCATTTTTGAAACATATTGATTTATTTAATGAAGTTAATATCGATTAGAAACACTGAAAAGATCGAATCAAAAAGATTACAAACCTCAGTTTTATACATTCAAAAAGAATTGAAACTTTATTTTCTCTACTATACGAACAATTTATGATTAGACGCAATTATGCAAAGACTTTTGAGAGATTTAAAACCAAAATTCTAGCTAAAATTACTGCACTATCAGTGATTCAGTACATTATATAGAACTTACTTTTATCAAAATATTAATAATCTAAAAACTCAAATTATTTAA
>NZ_DICC01000032.1:0-57697 GCF_002415215.1 Empedobacter sp. UBA5036 | reverse complement strand
ACACTTCGTGGGATAGTGTCGGTGTTATTTTTTTACCTTTTCTTAGAATTTGTTTATTGATACGCTCCAACGCAGATTTAGCTTCTTTCCCTAAATCTTGATTACTTCCGCTTAATGGTTTTACTTGTGAAATTTCTCCATTTTTGTTTACAATAAATTGCATTTTTGCAACTGCTGAACCAATATTATTTCGAGAAGCAGTTTCGGCAAAATCACTTAATTCTCCACCCAATTCTTTCGAGATTTTATCACTCATACATTTTGTCAATGCAGCATTTCCTTTTTTGCTTTCACTTTCGCAACCAGGATAAATTGCCATCACCGCAGCATTTTTCGCTGTAATTGCAACATCAGGTTTTACAGGGTCTTTTATCGGTGTTGAACCTTCTGGAATTTTTTTGTTCGCTCCGCCAACATTGCTACCTGTATCACTTACTTCTCCACCACCAACTTGACCTTTAGAAGGATCTCCTTCTCTTTCAAAAAGACCTAAATCTACTTTTTTCAGTTCGTCAACAGATTTTATAGTTTCTTCAACTTTCGGACTCTCTGTTGGAGTTGGAATAATATGTTTCGCCTGATCTGTTTTCAATTGAATTGTTTTTTCTTCCATCGGTGGATCTTCTTTTGGAGGAGTTACTTCTTCTATTTTTTTATCAGGAGGAGTCACATTATCTAAAATAACAATTACACCATCATCTTTTTTTGTTATTTCATTATTCATTGTTTTATTATTTGCATAAATAGTTCCACCAGTAATTAATGCAACAATACCAATCCCAACAAAAAGAGACTTCATCAAATCTTGGCTTGCAACTTGTCTTAGTTGATACGCACCATATTCTTTGTTTCGATTTTCGAAAAGAATGTCTAAAAAAGCTTTGTTACTCATATCAATATAATTTAAGGTTAATGAATCTTTTTTCTTTATAGATTCATCTTTTTGCAAAAAGGTTGGTTGAGGTTTGAAAAATTTCGAAAAAAGTTTAATTTTATTGAAAAGTAGATTTTTATGCAGCTACAAATTGATAAAAAATGTAATAAAAATTGGAACGAAATGGCTGATGCAAACGCGCAACAAAAGTTTTGTGATGTTTGTTCGAAATGTGTTCACGATTTAGATCATTATTCATTCAAAGAATTAAAAACTTTTCTGAATGATAATCCTACTGCTTGTGTAAAAATAAAAACCAGAAAATTAGAACAATTTAATTCATATGAAGCTTCAAAATCTATTTCTAATCAATCCAAAAGATGGTTACAACTTTCTTCTTTAGTTGGATTTTTAAGCTTTTCATCAATCACAAAAGCACAAACTGAGAATGATTCGATTGTTGTTCAAGGAATTATTAATGATGGTAATGGTTTTCCAGAATATGATATTCCAGTAAATCTTAAAAATTCGAAAAAGATTGTATATACAAATGAAAATGGTGAGTTTAAAATAAAAGTTCCGATTAATCAAGATTCTTATACTTTAGAATATGATAGTTATGGAATTAAAGAGTTTACTTTTACAAATCCTTCTATATGTCAGAATATAAAAACTGAAACAGGTGATGTTCTTTTAGGTGAAGTAGTTTACTATAGAAAATCACATTTCATCAAAAAAGTGGGTCGCACAATTTCTTGGCCATTTCGACAAATAGGGAAGCTTTTTTAGTTGATCCATATGTTTTTCGTCATTCTTGTCAATTAATTCAAATAAACTTCTCATTACAATTGGTGCATTTCGTTGATTAAGTTTATCTTTGTTCCTTAAATTTTTAAACAAATGCCAAGAATACTTACAGGAGTTCAAGCTACTGGAACTCCGCACTTAGGAAATATTTTAGGAGCAATTTCTCCCGCAATCGAATTAACGGAGAAAGAAGGAAATGACTCTTTCATTTTTATTGCTGATTTACACGCTTTAACGCAAATTAAAGATGCGGAAGTGTTAAAACAAAATACATACGAAGTGGCTGCAACTTGGCTGGCATTAGGTTTAGATCCTTCGAAAGTAGTTTTTTACCGTCAATCTGATGTGACTGAAACAACAGAATTAACATGGTATTTATTGAACTTTTTTCCATTTCAACGTCTTACTTTAGCGCATTCTTTCAAGGATAAAGCAGATTATTTAGCAGATGTAAATGCAGGATTATTTACCTATCCAATTTTGATGGCTGCGGATATTTTATTGTATGATGCTGAAGTTGTACCTGTTGGGAAAGATCAATTGCAACATTTAGAAATTACACGTAGTGTTGCCGAAAAATTCAATCACCAAATGGGAGAAAATTTTGTTTTACCACAAGCTGCAATCGACGAAAATATTATGTTGATTCCAGGAACTGATGGAAACAAAATGTCTAAATCAAGAAATAATTTCATCAATATTTTCTTACCAGAAAAACAATTGCGCAAGCAAGTAATGTCGATTGAAACGGATTCAACGCCATTAGAAGATCCAAAAAATCCAGATACAGACAATGTTTTTGCTTTATACAAATTATTGGCAACGCCAGAACAAATAGAGGAAATGCGTCAAAATTATTTGAATGGAGGTTACGGATATGGTCATGCAAAACAGGCTTTATACGAATTGATTTTAGAGAAATATGCTGATGCGCGTACTAAGTTTGATGAATTGATGAATGATAAAGTGACTTTGGATGCATTTTTAGAAAATGGAGCATTGAAAGCAAGAGGTGTTGCACAAAAAGTATTGAAACGTACACGAAACAAATTGGGATTGAAGTAATTTGATCCAATTGTAAGTTGGCGATAAATAATATAACTTAAGCGATTGTTAATATTTATATCGTTCATTATTTGAAGTCATTTTAAATAAGTACCTTTGCAATATAAAATTAGAATCAAATGATTAAGGTTTCAGAATCAGCAAAAAATAAAATAATTTCACTTTTACAAGAAGAAGGAACTTCTATCGAAGAATCTTTTGTTCGTGTAGGAGTTACGAGTGGAGGATGTTCAGGTTTAAACTATAATTTAGAGTTTACGAAAGAACAAAGTGCAGATGACAAATTGTTTGACGACAATGGCGTAAGAATTTTGGTTGACAAAAAATCATTTTTATACCTTGTTGGAATGACATTAGAATATTCAGGAGGATTGAATGGAAAAGGTTTCGTATTCAATAATCCAAATGCATCGCGCACGTGCGGTTGTGGAGAAAGTTTTGCTGTTTAAGATGAAAAAAATAGCTTTATTCGTTACGTTTTTGATTGGTTTTGTTGCTTTTGGACAAAATACAATTGTAGAAAAAGATTTGATGGTTTTTCAACCAACCGAATCTTCAAAAAAATTGAATAAAGCTTATTCAGAACAACTATTTTTCGGTTTGTTTAATGTAAAACCTTTTATAAAAGCGTTGGATTTAGACGAATCAAAAATCAAAACAATCACCATTACCAATGCATCAAACAAAAAAGTTGCGTACAAAGCAAATTATGATGCGACAGGAAATCTTCTTGATTTTGAATTGACAGATGAGGTTGCAACACCAACTAAAGTAAGTTATACGTACAAAGATGGTGTAATTTCTGTCGAAACAATTGCAAGAAAAGGAAGTGAAGCAAAAACAAATCAATTCTTTTACGACCAAGAAAATATGTATGTCAAAAACGGAAATAAACTTTTTGATATCATTTGGTTAGAAGGAGATGTGATGTTGAAGAAAACCTATATGGATCAGAAAATTGGTTTCGAAGACCGATTAATGCACGATTGTAGAATTACAAAATCATTAGGTCAAGACATTAATAAGATTTGTTATAGCAGTTCAACATTTAAGGTGCCATTCAAAATAAAAGAATATACACCAGATGTTGCGCCAAAAACAGAAAAAATTAATTTGGTAGAAGGACCTTGGTCAGAAATTAAATTATTTGCTCAAAATAAATATCAGATTTCGAAAAATAATCAACCACAATTTGAGGTGATTTTAGATCAAAATCAACGATTAAAAGAATTCAAATTTTTAGGAAATAAAGCTGATAAACAGCAACCTTTACAGTTTAATTTTACCTATACATTTTATAAATAATAAGATGAGTAACACAAAATATACAGAAGACGATCTACGTGAAGATCTTGCTAGCCAAAAGCAATATGAGTTTGGTTGGACGACTGAAATGGAATATGAAGAATTCCCAGTTGGATTGAATGAAGATATCGTGCGTGCTATTTCAGCCAAAAAAGAGGAGCCTGAGTGGATGACGGAATGGCGTTTGGAAGCTTACCGCGCTTGGGTTAAAATGGAAGAACCAGAATGGGCAAACGTAACTTACGAAAAGCCAGATTTTCAGGCTATTCAGTATTATGCAGCTCCAAAACCAAAGAAAGAATTAGCAAGTTTAGACGAAGTTGATCCTGAATTATTAAAGACTTTCGAGAAATTAGGAATTTCTTTAGATGAACAAAAACGTTTGTCTGGAGTTGCGATTGATGTGGTTTTTGATTCAGTTTCAGTAAAAACAACTTTCCGCGAAACATTAGCAGAAAAAGGAATTATTTTTATGTCAATTTCGGAAGCAATTAAAGAACATCCAGAATTGGTGAAAAAATACATTGGTAAAGTAGTTCCGCCAACAGATAACTTTTATGCAGCTTTAAACTCGGCAGTTTTCTCGGACGGATCATTCTGTTATATTCCAAAAGGTGTTCGTTGTCCAATGGAATTATCAACGTATTTCCGTATCAACTCTGCAGGAACAGGACAGTTTGAGCGTACTTTATTAATTGCGGACGAAGGTGCTTATGTTTCGTATTTAGAAGGTTGTACAGCGCCAATGCGTGATGAAAACCAATTACACGCTGCTGTGGTTGAGTTAATCATTATGGATGATGCTGAGATCAAATATTCTACTGTACAAAACTGGTATCCTGGTGATGATAAAGGAAAAGGTGGAGTTTTCAACTTTGTAACAAAACGTGCAGTTTGCGAGAAAAATGCAAAAGTATCGTGGACGCAAGTTGAAACAGGTTCTGCGGTAACATGGAAATATCCATCTTGTATCTTAAAAGGAGATAATTCGGTAGGTGAGTTTTACTCAATTGCGGTAACAAATAATTATCAACAAGCGGATACAGGAACAAAAATGATTCACATCGGTAAGAATACGAAATCGACAATTATTTCGAAAGGTATTTCTGCTGGTAAATCTCAAAACTCTTACCGTGGTTTGGTGAAAGTGATGAAAAACGCTGAAGGAGCACGTAACTTCTCTCAATGTGATTCATTGTTGATGGGTAACGAGTGTGGTGCGCATACTTTCCCTTACATCGAAATCGAAAATAAATCGGCTCAATTAGAACACGAAGCAACAACTTCTAAAATTGGTGAAGATCAATTGTTCTATTGTAATCAACGTGGTATCGATACTGAAAAAGCGATTGCATTAATCGTAAACGGATTTAGCCGCGAAGTATTAGACAAATTACCAATGGAGTTTGCCGTTGAAGCGAAAAAATTATTAGAAATCTCATTAGAAGGTTCTGTAGGATAGTTATTAATAATGAGTTGATGTGATAATTTGTTAATGAGTTAATGATGGAAAAAGATAATATCATTTTAAAATTAACTTTAGAATTTTCACTATTAATTATAGAATATTGTGAAGAACTTGAATTGGATAAGAAATTTGTTATTTCAAATCAATTATTAAAATCAGGAACTTCAATAGGAGCAAATATTAGAGAAGCTCAAAACGCTGAAAGCTTGAATGATTTTATTCACAAGTTTAAGATTGCAGCAAAAGAAATTGATGAAACCAAGTATTGGTTAGAATTATGTCAATTATCTAAAAATTATCCAAATACAGAAAGTTTATCTGATAAATTGGTAAACATTTCTAAAATTGTGAATAAAATAATAAGTACATCAAAATCAAGATAATTAGAAAATTATCACATTAACTAATTTACAAATTAGATTATGTTATTAAATATAAAAGACTTACACGCTCGTATCGAAGAGCGCGAAATTTTAAAAGGTTTAAACCTTCAAATTAATCCAGGTGAAGTTCACGCGATTATGGGACCTAATGGTGCAGGAAAATCAACTTTATCTAACGTTATTACAGGTAAAGAAGATTACGAAGTAACGGATGGTGATATCGAGTTTGACAATGAATCAATCTTAGAATTAGCACCAGAAGAAAGAGCACAAAAAGGAATTTTTATGTCTTTCCAATATCCAATCGAAATTCCTGGAGTTTCTGTAACAAATTTCATCAAAACTTCTATCAACGAAACGCGTAAAGCGCAAGGTTTAGAAGAAATGGGAGCTTCAGAAATGTTAAAAGAAATTCGTGCAAAAGCAGAATTATTAGGAATCAAAAAAGATTTCTTATCTCGTTCACTTAATGAAGGTTTCTCTGGAGGTGAGAAAAAACGTAACGAAATTTTCCAAATGTTAATGTTAAACCCAAAATTAGCCATCTTAGATGAAACTGATTCTGGTTTAGATATTGATGCTTTACGTATTGTTGCGGATGGTGTAAACGAATTCAAAAATGAAAACAATGGAGTGTTAGTAATTACACACTACCAACGTTTATTAGACTATATCGTTCCTGATTTTGTACACGTTTTAGCAGATGGAAAAATCATTAAATCTGGTGGTAAAGAATTAGCTTTAGAATTAGAAGCAAAAGGTTACGACTGGGTAAAAGAAGAAGCAGGAATCTAATTAATTTAGAAGTTAGATATTAGAAGTTAGATAGCAGATATTAGAAGTTAGAAAGTGGTTATAAAATATTTTTAAATCCAGAATCTAAATCTAAAATCTGAAGTCTGAAATCTAAAATCTGAAATCTAAAATCTAAAATCTTATAAAGATGATTGATTTAAAAGAAAATTTAGTTTCTCGTCATTTAGTGTTCAACGAAAAAAATAAAGTGAATAAAGGAATCGAAGGTTTACGTCAAGAAGCCATCGAAATCTTTAATCAAAAAGGTTTTCCGACACGTAAAGACGAAGAATGGAAATATACAAATCTTGCTCCTTTGTTGAAGGTGGATTACAAATTGTTCCCAGAAGACGAAGTTGCAGTAGAGTACAAAGACATCAAGAAATATTTGATTAATGATATTGATACATATACAATCGTATTCATTAACGGAAAATATTCTTCGTTTTTGTCAAATACAACACATGATGAAGCTGATATTTGTGTCTTGTCAAGCGCAATGCATAAAACAACTCATCAAGCTGTAATTGAGAATTATTACGGAAAAATTGCGAAAAAAGACGAAAGTTTAGTTGCTTTAAATACTGCTTTTGCAAAAGATGGAACTTATATTTATGTTCCAAATAATGTGATTTTATCTAAGCCAATTCAGATTGTTTATTTCTCTACAGGAGCTTCTCAAGAAGCGATGTATCAACCACGTAATTTGGTTGTAGTTGGAGATAATGCGCAAGTTCAAATTATCGAAAGACATCAAACATTAGACGAAAAAGCAAATTTAACAAATGTTGTTTCGGAGGTGAATGTTGGACGTAATTCTGAAATTCATTGGTACAAATTCCAAAATGATTCTAACGATGCTTCTTTAGTTGACAATACATATATCAACCAAGAAAGAGATTCTCGTGCCAATGTATTTACATTTGCTTTTGGAGGAAAAATTGTACGTAACAATTTGAATTTCTTCCAAAATGGAGAAAATTGTAACTCTGTAATGGACGGAATTACTGTGATTGATGGTAAACAACATATCGATCATCATACATTTGTGGAACATAATTTCCCGAATTGTGAATCGCACGAATTGTATAAAGGGATTTACGATGAGAAAGCGCAAGGAGTTTTCAATGGTAAAATCTATGTACACAAAGAAGCACAAAAATTGAATGCATTCCAACAAAATAATAATGTTTTGTTATCTGATGGAGCTTCAATTAATACAAAACCTCAATTAGAGATTTTTGCTGATGATGTAAAATGTTCTCACGGATGTACAGTTGGGCAATTAGAAGAAGAATCTTTATTCTACATGCAACAACGTGGTATTCCAAAAAAAGAAGCGAAAGCAATGTTATTGTATGCCTTTGCTGCAGACGCTTTGCGACATGTGCAAATTCCACAAATCTCAAATAGAGTAAACTCTATAATTGCAAAAAAATTAGGAGTTAGTTTAGATTTCGAATTATAAAATATAGTTCTGAGTTATACGTAATAAGTTTTAAGTTGAACTTATTTTGAAATATAAAGTAAGTATTTGAAACTATTTTGAATACTTACTTTTTTATTACACATCACTCATAACTCATTACTCAAAACTAAAAAAAATGTCAATAGATATTCAACAAATAAGAAGTCAATTTCCAATTTTAAATAGAGAAGTCAACGGAAATCCATTGGTTTATTTAGATAATGGTGCAACTTCTCAAAAACCGAAAGTTGTTTTAGATGTTTTAGACGAATATTACGAAAAGTACAATGCAAATGTACATCGTGGAATTCATACATTAAGTCAAGAAGCAACAGATTTGATGGAAGAATCGCGTCGTAAGATTCAGAAATTTATCAATGCGAAACACGATTACGAAATTATTTTTACGCGTGGAACGACGGAAGGAATTAATTTAGTTTCTAATTCACTTCGTAATGTTTTATCAGCCGATGATGAAATTATTATTACCGAAATCGAGCATCATTCTAATATCGTTCCTTGGCAATTGTTGTGTCAGCGAACTGGTGCTAAACTAAAATATATTCCGTTAACTGCAGAAGGTATTTTGGATATTGAGAAGTTGGATGATTTATTGACAGATAAAACCAAATTAGTTTGTGTTAATCAAGTTTCAAATGCATTAGGTGTTGTAAATCCGATCAAAACAATTATCGAAAAAGCGCATGCAAAAGGTGCTTGGGTTTTGATTGATGCGGCACAATCTGCTCCACATACTGCAATTGATGTTCAAGCAATGGATTGTGATTTCTTGGTTTTTTCTGGTCATAAAATGTACGGTCCAACTGGAATCGGTATTTTGTATGGAAAAGAAGATATTTTGAATGAATTACCACCTTTCCACGGAGGAGGAGAGATGATAAAAGATGTAACAATGGAGGTTTCAACATACGCTTGTTTACCTTTCAAATTCGAAGCTGGTACACCAGATATTGCAGGAATTATCGGACTTGGAGCTGCGGTAGATTTTATCAATTCTATTGGAATGCAAACGATTCACGATTACGAAAAAGAATTGGTAGATTATACAATTCAACGTCTATCAGAATTTGATGAAGTGGAGATTTATGCAAAAGATGCAGAACATTCTGGCGCAGTTTCTTTCAACTTAAAATTTGACGGCGTTCATTCATCTGATGTCGGAATGATTTTGGATAAAAAAGGAATTGCTGTTCGTACTGGTCATCATTGTGCACAACCAATTATGCAGCATTTCAATATTCCGGGAACGGTACGAGCTTCATTCGCTGTTTATAATACAAAAGAAGAAATAGATACATTTATTGAAGGTCTAAAAACCGCGATTCGAATGTTAGGATAATTCATATTCCAAATTTATTTTGGAATCTTATAAAATAATAAAAGGGAAACATCACTGTTTCCCTTTTATTTTAAACGCTAAAGAAGTACAATTTCATCAATTATAATTTCTGTAATCGTTTTTTGTTGACCATCTTTATCTTGATAATCTCGGTAAGTCAATTTGCCTTCTATAGCAAGTTGCTTCCCTTTTTCTACATGTTTTTCGATCACATTTACAATTGGTCCGTAAGCAACTAAATTGTGCCACGTCGTTTGCTGAACTTTCTCACCTTTGCTATTTGTGTAGCTTTCGTTCGTTGCTAGACTAAATTTTGTAAACTTCTTTTCGTTTTCTAATGTTTTAACATCAGGATTGCTACCAACATTCCCAATTAGCTGAACTTTGTTTCTTAATGTACTCATGGCGATAAATAATTTAAAATTAATGTATGACCAAATTTAAGAAAATATTTTTAAAACATTCGTTTTTAAGCGTTTAACTTTTATAAAACATGTTCTTTATATAATTGATCCAAGGTTTTATCAAGGTTTGTTGTTTTACCAGGATGCGGACGAGAACTTTGGATAGACGAACTTCTGACAGCTGTTAACCAACGAAAACGTTCAGGGGTTTCGAAATTAGATACAGCAGATTCGGGATGAATTCCTTCGGCAATTTTAGACAAAGCATTCAAATTACTGTCAATAAAATCAAGATCTAATTCGTGGCAAAAAGCATTGATTCTACTATCATTAATAAAATATTTTACTTTCAAATAATCTTCTTTTTTCGAAAATAAAATTACTCCAACATTGATAAATTCTTCGCGTTCAACTTTAGGAACCAAACGAAGAATTGCATACTCATATAAGATTTTTTCTGGCATTATTCGCTTCGTTTATAAAAAGTTCGGAATGTTGTAATCGTGTTTTGATAAATGTTTTGTAAACCGTTCTCATTTCTTCGTGAGTAGCATGTGTAACTTCTGTTTCTAACCATTCATCAGGAATCAAATCGACAATTTTATCAATGATTTCATCATTCAAAATCACTTTAAATTCTGCATCAGCTTCTTCAAGTTTTGTAGCATTTTTCAATAGAACATGGTCTTTAATTGGCGTAAAGGGAGCAAGAGCTGCTTTTTCCCAATTGTCCCACGAATGATGAAAATAATAGGAAGCACCATGATCAATCAACCACAATTCTTTGTGCCACATTAACATATTTGTATTGCGAAAAGTACGATCAACATTCGTCAAAAAAGCATCTAACCAAACAATTTGAGAAGATAATTTATCATCAATTTTCATTACAGCAGGATCATAATTGATTGCACCAGATAAATAATGCAAAGCCAAATTAGTTCCTTCGCTAAATTTTAACAAATCCTGAATTTCTTCATCAGCTTCGGATTGACCAAAATATTCGTCCAAATTTGCAAAAACTAATTCAGGAACTTTAAATCCTAAAACACGTGCAATTTCTCCTCCTAACAATTCGGAAATCAACATGCGAGGACCATGACCAGCACCTTTAAATTTTAAAACATATTTAAAACCGTCATCTGCATCAGCTAGTGCAGGCAAAGAACCTCCTTCGCGTAAAGGTTGCAAATAGCGTTCAACGGTAACTGTTCTTAACTCAATCTCATTCATTTTCTAAAATTACGATGAAAAATTTAAAATAATTTTCACATTTATAATTTTTAAATATCACTAAACTTATAGACTTTTGAATGTTAAAATTTTTTAAAACAAAAGATAGTTGAGTAAACTTGTCAAAATAGGAAGATTTGTAATGCGTAAAAGTATGTTTGTCGTTGGATTAATAGCGGTTTTTACTTTGATCGTTGCATTGATTATTCAAGTTTTTACTTCGTATTACATTTACAATTATCAAGGAAATATTCCGTCAAATTATCGTGTGGCAGTTGTTTTTGGTGCAAAAGTGCAAGCTAATGGACAACCAACGCGTTTTCTAAAAGATCGTTTGGATGCTGCAATTCGACTTTATAAGGAAGATCAAGTGGATGTGATTTTACTTTCTGGAGAAAAACTTCACGAAGATTTTAATGAAATTGATGTGATGGAAAAATACTTGTTGGATAGAGGTGTCAAAATTGAAGATACTTATCTAGATGGAGCAGGTTTGGATACATATAGCACAATCTACAGAACCAAAAATATTTATCAATTTGATAAAGTGATTTTAATTTCTCAATCTTATCATCTCAAAAGAGCGCTTTTCTTAGGAAAAGTTTTCGGATTGGATTGTATTGGATATAATGCGGATAGCGGACCTTATAAAACGGAAGGTAAACAGAGTTTTAGAGAAATTTTAGCGAATATAAAAGCTTTGTTGGATATTGGGAATGAAAGAGCGCCAGAAGTGATTCTAGCGCCTAAAAAATAAAAAAAACTCCGCTCAAAATTTTGAGCGGAGTTTTTAGTTTAATATTCTGTTAAAGTAACAATATCAGTTGTAAAAGAGGTTAATTTATCTTTTCCGTTTAAGAAAGTCAAATCAACAATAAAAGAAAACTGTGTTGTTTTTCCACCACATTTTTCTACTAATTTAGCACAAGCTTCGGCAGTTCCACCAGTTGCTAAAACATCGTCGTGAATTAGAACTCGCGCGCCATCTTTGATGTAATTCGAATTTACTTCGATAGTTGCTTGTCCATATTCCAAATCATAAGATTGACTAATTGTTGGAGGAGGTAATTTACCAGCTTTACGAATTAATACAAAAGGAACTTTTAATTTTTGTGCAATCTGAATTCCGTACAAAAATCCACGGCTTTCAATTCCACAAACAATATCCACTTTACCTTTTGCTTTTTCTACAAAAGCGTCTACAATTTCATTCGAAAGTTCAGAATTTAAGAACAATGGAGTAATGTCTTTGTAGACAATTCCTTCTTTTGGAAAATCGATAACGTCTACAATCGTTTGATTGATTTTTTCTTGAAGTGTTGACATTCGTTTTTAATCATGTTTTGTTAAGGAACAAATTTAATGAGAAATCATTTGCAAGAATTTGTTTTAACGAATAATTAATGATTCTAAATAATATTATAAACCTAAACTTGTCCAAATACGTTCTGGAATACGAACAGGACGACGAGTTTCGGCATCAATACAACATAAAATAGTGTATCCTTGATTAATTATTTTTCCCACTTCATTATATATATTGTAATCAAATCGAATGCGAACACCTTTGTCACGCTCATGAACTGTTGTTTCAATTTCGATTAATTCATCGTACAAAGCGCTACCAATATATTTTGTATGCATTTCAATAATTGGCATCTGAATTCCCATTGCTTCCAATTCGGCATAAGGAAAACCACGCTCACGCATCAATTCTACACGACCAATTTCATAAAACTCAGGATAGTTTCCGTAATAAACCACTTTCATTTGATCGGTGTGTTTATACAGAATACGAGTTTTGGTGCGAAAAACATTTAATTGTTCGGTTTGTTCTATCTTCTCCATAATTTTCTAAAACATCATTTTAATCTTCAAAAGTAGAGAACAAAAAAAAGACTTTATCATTAATTATATAAAAAATGAAAAAGTCTATTCAGTAATTTTTTTGTAATCCATCCAACTAAAAGAAGTTTGCGAAGAATCTTTTTGCTCTTCTTTTAAGAAATCGTATTGAATTTGAATAATCGTTTTGAAAGTAGGATTTGCTATTTCATAATAAAAAGTCCTTACATTTTCTTCTTCACCTTGTTCAATTCGTAAAAGAGAAAAATTATTTTTGATGCCCAAATCATTTAAATGATTTTCTACTTTGATAATTGCAAAGTCAATTTTTTCTTGTGTAATTTCCATAGTGATACAAAAATATGAATTATTAGTTTTATAAGCCAAAATATGTCCGAAAAGATTATCTTTGCAGTACTTTTATTTTATCTAAAACTACTTATTGATATTTTTGAATTATACAAAGTATTTTTTAATATATCAATACCTAAATCATTTTTTTTATTCAAAATTTGTTCACAATTTTGTAGAGAAGGGTTGATGAAAATTTAACATTGACTTTCAATAATTTACATTAAAACTTAAGCACTTTTGGACAATATTATGACGATAACTGCAAATTCTGTGTGGGAAAAATGCTTGTCTTTTATAAAAGACAACATTGCGGAAGATGCCTTCAATACTTGGTTTGTACCGATACGTCCGGGCAAACTAAATAATAATGTTTTAACAATACAAGTACCAAGTAAATTTTTTTACGAATGGTTAGAGGAGCATTATATCAAAATTTTAAAAAGTGCCTTACAAAAAGAATTAGGTTCTGACGCAAAATTGGTATACAGTATTTTGATGGATCAAAAGTCGCAAGGACGTGAACCATTTACGGTACGTATTCCAAGTTCGAACAAAGAAAAACCTCGCCCACAAGAGGTAGAAGCGCCAATTAATTTGCAAGCTGGTAAAATGATGAATCCTTTCGTTATTCCAGGATTGCAAAAATTAAAAATTGATTCGCAATTAAATCATAATTATACATTCAATAATTTTATCGAAGGAGAATCAAACCGATTAGCTCGTGCGGCTGGTCGTGCGATTGCCAAACGTCCAGGAGGAACTTCGTTCAATCCACTATTCATTTATGGTGGAGTAGGATTAGGGAAAACACACTTGGTGCATGCGATAGGTTTAGAAGTAAAAGATTTACATCCAGAGAAAACTGTTTTGTATGTTTCGACTGAGAAATTTACACAACAATTTATCGAAGCTGTAAAAAATAATAATCAAAATGATTTCATTCACTTTTATCAAATGATTGACGTTTTGATAATGGATGATATTCAGTTTTTATCTGGAAAAGCAAAAACGCAAGAAGTTTTCTTCCATATATTTAACCATTTACATCAAAGAGGAAATCAGATTATTTTGACTTCGGATAAATCTCCAGCAGATATTCAAGATATGGAAGATCGTTTGATTTCTCGTTTCAAATGGGGATTATCAGCCGATTTACAAAATCCTGATTATAATACACGTCTTTCAATTTTGAAACAAAAATTAGAAAACGATGGTATCGAATTTCCTGATGAAGTAATGGATTATATCGCACAAAATATTGATACGAATGTGCGTGAATTAGAAGGTTCATTAAACTCAATCATTGCGCAAGCAACGTTGAATAAACGTGAAATTACGTTAGATTTAACAGCACGTACGTTATCAAAATTAGTACAAACAGCTCGCAAAGAAATCTCGATTGATTACATTCAGAAAACAGTTTGTGAATACTTTAAAGTGAAGATTGAAGATATTCAGTCTAAAACACGTAAACGTGATGTGGTACAAGCGCGTCAATTAGCAATGTATTTTGCAAAACAATATACAAAAGCGTCTTTGGCAAGTATTGGTACGCAAATCGGTAAACGTGATCACGC
The DNA here is from genome assembly GCF_002415215.1 of Empedobacter sp. UBA5036. Classification (NCBI taxonomy): domain Bacteria; kingdom Pseudomonadati; phylum Bacteroidota; class Flavobacteriia; order Flavobacteriales; family Weeksellaceae; genus Empedobacter; species Empedobacter sp. UBA5036. The sequence continues at coordinate 42,759 of NZ_DICC01000032.1, read as the reverse complement.
AACAGTTTTACACGCTTGTAAAACAGTGAAAAATTTACAAGAAACGGATAAGCAATTCCGTGGTTATATCGAAGATATTTCACGTAAAATTGCAGATTAATCTATAAATACTTTTTCAATGAAAATTTTGATGGTTTGTTTAGGTAATATTTGTCGTTCTCCGTTGGCAGAAGGAATTTTACAAACAAAGGTTGGCGACAATCATTTGGTAGATTCTGCTGGCACAGGCGATTGGCATGTTGGTGAACAACCAGATAGACGCTCGGTTGCGGTTGCTAAAAAACATGGTGTTGATATTTCTGATCAACGTGCGATGCATTTCAATCCAGTTTTTTTCGATGAGTTTGATTTAATCTTTGCAATGGATGAACAGAATTTAATCGATTTGCAACAATTAGCTCGAAACGAAGAGGAGCAAAGCAAAATCAAATTGATCTTGAAAGATGGAATAGGGCAAACGCAAAATGTGCCTGATCCTTACTACGATGGTGAAGATGCTTTCGAGCATGTTTATCAATTATTAGATGAAGCCACAGACGGAATCATCAAAAAATACAATCTTTAAAATTATACAATGAAAACGGCTAAAGTTTATTTGATCCCTTCACTTTTAGGTGAAAGCGAACACAGTAGAGTATTGCCTTTATACAATCTTGACGTTATTCGAGCAATTGATACGTTTGTGGTAGAAAATGAAAAATCTGCACGTAAATTTATCAAACAAGTTTGCCCCGAAAAAGTTCAAGCCGATTTAGATATTTACATTCTAAACAAAGATACAGAGCCAGAAGAAATGTTAGATTTGATCAAATTATTGGATCAAAACAAAACAATCGGAATTATTTCCGAAGCTGGTTTGCCTGCGGTTGCAGATCCAGGAGCACAATTGGTAAAAGTTGCGCAACAGAAACGCATTCAGGTTGTCCCTTTGGTTGGTCCATCGTCTATTTTGTTGGCGTTAATGGCTTCTGGAATGAATGGTCAAAACTTTGCTTTTCACGGTTATTTACCAATCGATAAAACGGAACGTAAAAAGAAATTGGCGCATTTGGAAGCTGAAAGTGCGAAAACCGGAATTGCTCAAATTTTTATGGAAACGCCGTATCGCAACAATCAAATGGTAGACGATTTAACGAAAATTCTTCGTGCCGAAACCAAGATTTGTGTCGCGTGCCACATTACATTAGAGGACGAAGATATCCGCACATTATCGATCAAAGAGTGGAAAAATGAAAAGTATGATTTTCACAAACGTCCCGCAATTTTTGTCATGCAAGCTTAAAATTTTTATAATATAGATCAACACTTCGTGTTTCTTTTCACGAGTCGTTGCTCCAAAGTATACGAGAAAGCCAACATCTATATGTTGGCTTTCTCGTATAATCGTTTTTTGCGGTGAAAATAATTGAAGTTTAGTAAAATATTTTTTTATAATTTATCCAAATTCAACCTATATTTAATATAAAATCATCCAAAATGAGAAAAATAGAACAACTTTTTAGTGAATATGGAGAAAGTCATCAAAATGGGACAAATAAAACCATTCATTGGATTTGTGTTCCGCTCATCTTTTGGACGATTCTTGGTTTTATTTCCTACATTCCAACACCGCATTTTTATATTCCAAGTTTTGGTTATATCAGTATAGCTTCAATCATTGCATTGATGATTGCTTCAATCTTTTATTTTAGATTATCGGTTGTCGTTGGTCTAATCATGATTTTTCTAATGTTGATTATGGAATATTTTATTTCGTTGTGCAATCTTCAATTCGGTACAAAATCTTGGATAGTTTATTTGGTGGTATTTATTATCACGTGGATTTTACAATTTGTCGGACACAAAATAGAAGGGAAGAAGCCAAGTTTTCTCAAAGATTTACAATTTTTGTTGGTCGGACCAATTTGGTTGTTGGGTTTTATTTTGAGAAAAGTTGGTATAAAATATTAGTTATTATTTAAAGGTAATTAATTTTTCGTCAGCTATTATACTCAATATTTTAACAAGGAAACCACCAATGCATATTGTATAATTTTCCATTTTTAATGAATATTTTGATATGTCCATCAGAAATATTATGCTCATCTTCTCTTAATTGAATTACTTGTAACTTACCTTCATTATAAACATCTATTGTCCCAATATCATTCATTGCATTTGGAAACAATTTTTTAAGTTCTGTAATAGTTGTTTGTGATGATAATTTTTTTCCTTTGTATAAGATGTAATTATTCTTTGAGAATCTGAATTCATCAACTGCAAATTCATTTTTAGAATTTTCAAAACGAGAGCCATCTTTATAATAGTATTTATCATCCATGTTTTTGGTTCCATCTTTATTTTCGAAAATATAAGAACAAGGAGCTTCTTCTGACATCAACATTATACTATCAGCTTTACCAAAAACGTTTTCAAAATCTTTTTTGGTAAAAAATCGTTTAAGTTTTCCATTAAAAAGAATGTCATCTGTTTTCATGACTTCATTTTGATTATTATCAGGTTTAGGATTTTCAGTATTTGTATTTTGAACAATATTAACTGAATTATTATTCATCTTTTTACATGAATAAAAAAATAGAATAAGGATGGTAATAGTTAATCTCATAGGTTAGTTGTAATTGTTTAATAATTAGTGATTAAGTTAAGATTTTTATTGATTACATTTTAAAATTATTTTTTGAAAATAATCTATTTCTTACTCAAAATTTCATTTACTTTTTTCTCAATAGCTTCTGATAATCTGCTAAAACCTAAATCATTTGGATGAATTCCGTCTGTAGATCCTTCGTTATCCGAACCGATTAAATTATCACCTTTCAATAAATACAAATCTTTTATACCATCTTTTATCAACGCATCGTATTGTGCGCGATAGGTTTGATTTTGTCTTGTCATATCTTCGTGAGCAGTTAAATCAAATTTACTCATTGGTCGAATCAAGCTTTCTACCATCAAGATTGGCGTCTTTGGATGATATTTTCGGAGTAATTTGACGAACGGAATTGTTCTACTTTTGATTTCTTCGGGCGAACTATTCGGAACACAATCCAAGATAAACAAATCAACCCCTTGAATATCTTTGATCATTTCAGCTAATTCAATTTCAATTTTTGCATTTCCACTCAAACCAAGATTAATGAATTCATAACCTGTTTTTCGTGTTAAAATTGATGGATAATTCATTCCAGGACGACTTGCTGATGCACCTTGTACAATGCTTGAACCATAAACCACGATTTTCTTTTTATATACAATCGGTTGATTGATAAAATTAGCAGAAGCATCAATTCCTATTTTTAAGTCTGTAATTTCGTTCCAAAGTGGTAAATAAAGCATGAATTCTTTTTCTGTCTTAGGTAAATTCTTGATAATATCATATTCACTTTTGATATTTTGCTGATTTGGTAAAGCCGCACCTGCAAAAATCCACTTTCCATTTTCTTTGATATACAAATCCAATCCACGCGCCATGATTCCAGTTGTATTCGCACCCAGATAAGTAGAACGAGTTGTCCAATCTAGTTTTATTTGCGACGTATTTGATTTGAATGTAACATATAATCCAGCGGGAGCAGTAAATAAACCTTTTACTTTTTCGGGAAGATTTGCGTATTTGTTGGTATCGATTCTATGATAAAAAGGCGCATTATCAAAGGCTTTTCCTTGTATAGTAAATTCTTTATTTGTGATATATTTGATTTGTCCAAATAGTTGAAAAGAACAAATAAGAGCAAAAAACAGAAAGAATTTTTTCATTGATTATAATTGATTAAAGGTTAAAATTAAAAAAAGACTTCCAATTCGGAAGTCTTTTTTTGTTTCATGTGTTTGTCTTAAGCGTGTTTACACTTTAAGGTCTGTATGAGCGCCTAAAAGTGCTTTATTTTCTTCGATAATTGGATCAACCAAATCTTTTAAGAATTCTTCTGTTTGTTCAGAAGCAAATCCTGTAAAGTTTTTCGGATCTAATAATTCGACTAATTTTTCTTTATCAATCTTCACATTATCATCAGCAATAATACGCTCAATTAAATCGTTAGATTTTCCTTCCATTTTCACTTGTTTTGCAGCTTCCATAGAGTGTGTACGAATAATTTCGTGTAATTCTTGACGATCTCCACCATTTTTAACACCTTCCATAATGATATATTCGGTTGCCATAAATGGTAATTCTTCCGCGATATGCTTCTCGATGATTTTAGGATAAACGACTAAACCATCTAAAATATTGTTCCAAATGATTAAAATTGCATCAATCGCTAAGAAAGCTTGAGGAACCGCTAAACGTTTGTTGGCAGAATCATCTAACGTTCTTTCGAACCATTGCGTAGATGCAACCATTGCTGGAGAAGTTGCTAAAGACATTACGTATTTCGCTAAAGAAGCGATACGCTCAGAACGCATTGGGTTACGTTTATATGCCATTGCAGAAGATCCAATTTGATTTTTCTCGAAAGGTTCTTCAATCTCTTTTAAATTTTGTAATAAACGTAAGTCGTTTGTGAATTTATGTGCAGATTGAGCAATGTTTGATAATAATTCTAATGCTTGAGCATCAATTTTACGATCGTAAGTTTGTCCTGAAACTGCAAAAACATTTTTGAATCCGAAACGTTCAGATAATTTTTTGTCTAATGTTTTTACTTTTTGGTAATCGCCATCAAATAACTCTTTGAAAGATGCGGCTGTACCAGTTGTTCCTTTTACACCACGAAAACGTAAAGTATCTATTCTGAATTCTAATTCTTCTAAATCTAATAAAACAGATTGTAACCAAAGTGTTGCACGTTTTCCAACTGTTGTTAATTGCGCTGGTTGGAAATGTGTAAATCCTAAAGTTGGTAAATCTTTGTATTGACGCGCAAATTTCGCTAAACCATCAATCACATTGATTAATTGTCCTTTTACATGTTGAAATCCATCACGAATCTGAATCAAATCTGTGTTATCGCCAACAAAAGCTGAAGTTGCACCTAAGTGAATAATCGCTTTTGCGCTTGGTGCAACATCTCCGTACGTGTGCACGTGAGCCATTACATCATGACGAAATTTCTTTTCGTAAGCCGCAGCAACATCATAATCAATATTTGTTGCGTTATCTTTTAACTCTTGAATTTGTTCGTCTGTAATATCTAATCCAAGTTCCTTTTCAATTTCTGCCAAAGCAATCCATAGCTGTCTCCATGTTGTAAATTTTTTCTCAGGAGAAAAGATATATAGCATTTCGTCGCTACAATATCTCGATTCTAAAGGATTTTGATACTTGTTCATTGTATTTGTTTGTTTTGTTTTTTAAAATTTTTTCAAAATGGTTTGCACATCTTTCACATAATAACCTTCGAAAAGGTAAGCGTGTATCAGCAATGGAAATAATTGTGCAATCGGTAAACGCTCTTCGAAATTTGGTGCTAAAGGATTATTTTCGTGATAAGCATCAAAAAATACATCATCAAATCCTCCAAAAAGCTTTGCAATAGCCAAATCCATTTCGCGATGACCATAATAAATTGCAGGATCTATAACCGAGAATTCACCTTTTTTGTTGGCTAAAATATTTCCGTTCCAAAAATCTCCATGCAATAAAGCTGGCTTTTCTTCTGGAAATATCGAATTCAATTGTTTACATAAATTCTCTGCAGATTTTATTTGTTTTGAATTGATTAATTGTTTGTTTTGCAGTAGTTTCATCATTGGTATGATGCGATTTTTTGCATAAAATTCGCTCCAAGAATCTGTTAAACTATTTGGCTGAACGACAATTGCAATGTAATTATCTTCTGACCAACCAAATTGTTTACTTGTATTTTGATGAAGTTTTGCTAAATTTTTTCCTAAGTTTTCCCAATTTACAACAGTTGGAGTAGAGGTTTCCATCCATTCTAATAATAAATATTGAAAATCTTTTCCAGCTTCGCCAACATTTACCACTTTCGGAACCGAAAATGTTTTGGTCTTTTTGATGGCTTCTAAAGCACGTGCTTCTTTCTTGAAAAGATGAGGAAAGTTGTTTGCGGAATTTACCTTTAAAAAATATTTTTTATCAAACGATTCTAATCGAAAAGCATCGTTAATATCACCACCTTTTATTGGGACGATAGAATCTATACCTAAATTCAATTGTTTTAATCGTTCTAAAATTTCGTTCATAAAAATATCTCATAAAGTTATAGCCCAACAAAAAAGTCAGGCTATACTATTTAATTTATTAAAATAAAGTTGTTCTAATAATGTTTTGAGAACGCTCTGGTCCAACCGAAACTAAATAAACTTCGATTCCTAAGTATTTCTCAATATAGTGGATGTAGTCTTGCGCTGTCTTCGGTAACTCATCAAAAGATTTTACGTTCGTAATATCTTCTTTCCATCCTGGTAATTCGTCGTATTGTGCTTCGTAATCAGCTAATTTAGTTGTAGAAGAAGTAAAATAATCAATGATTTTTCTATCTTCTGTTTTGTAACCTGTACAAACTTTTACTGTATCAATATTCGACATTACATCTAATTTAGTAATCACTAAATGTGTAATTCCATTAATCATACAAGCGTGTTTCAATGCAACTAAATCTAACCAACCTGTGCGGCGTGGACGACCTGTCGACGCTCCGAATTCGTGACCAACTTGACGAATTTGTTCTCCTAATTCGTTGTCCAATTCTGTTGGGAAAGGACCGTTACCAACGCGTGTACAATATGCTTTCGAAACTCCAATCAAATTTTTCAATTTTGTAGGAGGAACTCCAGCACCAACACAAACTCCACCTGTTGTTGGAGAAGATGATGTAACGAATGGATATGTACCAAAATCGATGTCTAACATTAATGCTTGAGCACCTTCGAATAATACATTTTTACCTTCGTCAATTGCGTGGTTAATTTCTAACTCAGAATCTAAGATACGTTCTTTCAAACGCTCACCATAAGCTAAATATTTTTCGTAAATGTCTTCGAATTTTAATGGTTCTTTATTGAATAATTTTTCGAATAAAGCATTTTTAACCACTAAATTTTCTTTGATTTTTTCTGCTAAAACTTCAGGATTTAATAAATCAATTGCACGAATACCAACGCGCGCTACTTTATCCTCATAACAAGGACCAATTCCGCGTTTTGTTGTACCAATTTGACTATCTTTTCCTGCAAATTCTTCACGATATTCGTCTAACAAAATGTGATAAGGCATGATGATATGCGCTCTTCTCGAGATAAAAACGTGATCTGTAGATAAACCTTTTGCTTCTAATTGTTCAGTTTCTGCAAAAAAAGCTTCAGGATTTACTACGACACCATTCGCAATAATACATTTTCCTTTGCATTGTAAAACTCCAGAAGGTAATAAGTGTAAGACAAATTTATCATCGCCTACATATACCGTATGACCAGCGTTGTTACCACCTTGGTAGCGTACAACATAATCCGATTTTTCGGCTAATACATCTGTAATTTTTCCTTTTCCCTCGTCACCCCATTGAAGACCGACTACTACGTGTGTTGACATATTGTTTGTTCGTTATTTGATTTGGAATAAAAATGAAACTAATCATCTTTTCTTGGTTCACTGCAAAGGTAATTTAAACCTTGTCTTAAACAAATTTAAAACTCAATTTAGCACGATTATTTTTCAAGATTTTGTTAATAATTTTTCAAGATAAAATTAACCGAAAAATAACCGAATCCATTCAAATAAAAAGCGTATTTTTACAAACTTTTACACCAAAAATTTCTATAATGAAAATTGAAATCTGGTCGGATGTAATGTGTCCGTTCTGTTATATCGGAAAAAAACATTTTGAACAAGCTTTAACGCAAATTCCTTATCAAGATAAAATACAGGTTGAATGGAAAAGTTTTCAGTTAAATCCTGATTTATCAAAAACTGAAATTACTTCTGTCAATGATTATTTAATCAAAACAAAAGGAATTTCGGAAGAACAAGTTTCGGCAATGAATAATCAATTGGCTGAAATGGGAAAAGTTGTTGGAATTGATTTTCAACAACAAAATTCTAAAGTTGTCAATACGGGTGATGCTCACCGATTGATTCATTTTGCGCAAGCGAATGGAAAAGGTTCGGAAGCAGAAGAAAGACTTTTTAAAGCGTATTTTACAGAAGGTAAAAATGTAGCTGATTATGAACTTTTGGCTGAATTGGGAGAAGAAATTGGTTTGAACAAAACCGAAGTTCTTGAAATGCTAAATTCTGATGCAAATGTTTTTGAAGTTGCTTCGGATATTTTAGATGCGCGTAATATTGGTGTTTCTGGCGTTCCGTTTTTCGTAATTGACCGTAAATATGCACTTTCTGGTGCTCAACCAGTCGAGTATTTCGTTTCTGCTTTGACACAAGCTTACGAAAAAGATCATTTGGACCAACCACAAAATGGTGCTTCTTGTGATGTAGACGGAAATTGTGATTAATACAATTTGCAAATAAATATAGAAAAGGACTTCAATTGAAGTCCTTTTTTTCGTTTTATATTGATTGATAATTTTCTAAAAATTGTACAATTTTTTCTGCTAATTGATTTTTATGAAAAGAGCTTTTCAAAGTTTTATATTCAATATCAGTCAACAGAAGATCATTCGTTCAATTTTAATTTTGGGCGAAGAATTCAACGACCAGCTTTTTGGGAATTAAATCCAAATAAATGGTATAGTAATCCTATTTCTTACACAGAAGGAAATCCTTTTATGCAACCAGCTTTTGTGTATAATTTCGAGTTAAGTTATGGATTCAAAGATTATTTACAAGCAAAAGTTTATTATCAAAATATACAAGATGATTTTGGTCAAATTGCCTTTCATCAAGAACAAGAATTGGATGGAAAATAGAGAAAAAACAAAAAATCTCAGAGCAAAATACTCTGAGATTTTTTTATGTCTAATTCTTCAATGCTTCAAAAATTTTATCTGCTATTTTGGGGTAATTACTTTCGTTTGTTAAGATTTTTCGATCATCGTCATTTGTCAAATAACCGATTTCAATCATAATAATTGGAACTTGTGAATCTCGTAATATTTTCGAATTTGTTTCAACAATTCCTAAATTTTCAAAACCTAAAGAACTTATACTTTTTCCAATTTTTTCGCCAAGTATTTTACATTCTTCGAAAGTAGGATTCAATGGAGAAAGGTGAATTTCTGTTCCTTTTTTCGAATCTTTTACATTATAATTTGCGTGGATTGATAAAACCAAATCAGGTTTTATTTCATTAATCATTTTCGCACGACTTGTATTGATAATTTGTTCGTCCCCTTTTCTCAATAATACAAAGTCAACATCTGTAAAAGGATTTTTTTCTTGAATAATTTCTGCAATTTTCAGCGCAATATCTTTTTCCTGAAATTCATCTTTTTTTACGCCAGTATCTGTTCCTCCGTGTCCAGCGTCCAAAAGGATTACGCGCTTTGTAGAAGGTGTTTTATTTTCGATAAAATTTGTTTGCGCAAAAAGACCTGTTGTTAAGATTAAACAAAAGATCTGAAATAGTTTTTTCATGGGTTGTTCAGATTAAATTGACCAACTTTAAGCAATAATTGTGCTTTTTTTTCTAAATAATTGGTTAAATAAATCTTTTTTTAAAATAAACCTCGCGCTTTTATCTCTAAATATTTATTGATTAAGTTAATAGACAATTCTTGTGGTTCGCAATAAATGGTTAAAATCCCAAATTGATGCAAACGATTTATGATTAATTCTTTGTCGTAATTAAACTTTTCGGCAATTGTTTGATCATAAATATCAGTTGTAGTTTTTGCTTTCTGATAATTTAATTTCTTCAATTCCGAATTTTTAAAAAGAATCAAAACGACAACATGTGATTTTTTAATCAATTTCAGATATGGTAATTGACGTTCTAAACCATCAATTGTTTCAAAATTGGTGTAAATAAATAAAAGCGATCGTTGCGTTAATTTTCGTTTGATATAGGCATACAATTGCCCAAAATCACTTTCCAAAAAATCAGTTTGTACATTGTATAATTTCTCTAAAATCAATTGCATTTGATGATTTTTTCTATCCGCAACAACATGATCTTGAATTCTTTTATTAAATGTAATTAAACCTGCTTTTTCATTTTTTTGAAGCGAAATATTTGCAACAACTAAACTCGAATTGATCGAGTAATCCAACAATTTTAAACCATCGAAAGGCATTCGCATCGTTCTTCCCAAATCAATTAACGAATAAACAGGCTGAGATTTTTCTTCCTGAAATTGATTGACCATCAATCGATTTGCTTTCGCCGTTGCTTTCCAATTGATTAAACGATATTCGTCACCAATCGTATAATTTTTTATATTTTCAAATTCTGTATTTGTTCCAATTTTTCGAATCCTTTTCATTCCAAATTGATTTTGTAACTGAGCGGTAGAATATAATTGAAACTGTTTTAATTGCAAATAAGAAGGATAACATGCAATCGAAATTGGTTCGTTTATTTTGATCTTTTTCTCAATCAATCCAAAAACAGAAATAAATACATTTGTTAATCCAAATTTATACGAACCTCGTTCTGTTGGTCGAATTTTGAAATCAAATTTAGTATTTTGATCACTTTTAAATCGTTTTCTAAACTGAAAATCTCTTAATTGTAATTGAACAGGAAACTCTTCTATAATCCTTACATTTAGAGGGAATTGATAATGATTTGTTACGAAAAGTTCCAATTCATTTTCATCACCATTTGAAAGTCGTTCTGGATAATTTCGAAGAACTTCAATGGAAGTTTTAGGAATATAAACCAAAAATATTTCGACAATAACACTGACGATAAAGACAACTGTCAAAATCTTTGCAATGATGTAAATAGAAGATAGAAAAAATGCGATTACATAACAAAATGCAATCAATAATCCCGCATAAAAAAAACGATTGGTAAGAAATAAGCTTCTGAAAAATTTCATTAACGAGGAATTTCTACGCGATCAATAATTTGCTGAATAATATGTTGTGTTGTAAAACCTTCCATCTCTTTTTCAGGAACCATCACAACGCGGTGTCCCAAAATTGTATGCGCAATTTGCTTGATATCTTCTGGAATCACAAAATCGCGTCCATTCAACGCTGCATTTGATTTTGCAGCATCTAAAATCGCGATAGAAGCACGTGGCGATGCACCCATATACAAGGTTTGATCGATTCTGGTTTGATGAACAATTGTCGCAATATACGTAATCAACGCTTCGTGTACGAAAACTGATTTTATGCGATCTTGGAACTCAATAATTTCATTTCCTGAAATTACTTTTTCTACCAACGTTTCTTTGTCAATATTTTTGCGTTCTTGTTGTTCTTTCAATAATTCAATTTCACTTTCTAACGAAGGATATTTGACATAAATCTTAAACATAAAACGATCCAATTGTGCTTCTGGTAAGCGATACGTTCCTTCTTGCTCGATTGGATTTTGAGTTGCAAAAACTAGAAAAGGAGCTTGTAAAGGATAAGTTGTTCCATCAACCGTCACTTGTTTTTCTGACATCGATTCGAATAAAGCCGCTTGAGTTTTTGCAGGCGAACGGTTAATCTCATCAATTAAAATAATATTCGAAAAAATTGGTCCTTTTTTGAACTCAAATTCATTGATTTTAGAATTTAAAATAGACGTTCCAATCACATCAGAAGGCATTAAATCTGGCGTAAACTGAATTCTACTAAAACCAGAATCTATCGTTTTTGCCAACAATTTTGCCATCATTGTTTTGGCAACTCCAGGCAAACCTTCTATCAGAGAATGTCCGTTAGAAAGCAAAGCCAAAATTAATTGATCGATAATATCATCTTGTCCGACAATTACCTTTTTCAATTCATTTTTTACAGTTTGCATTTTATGTTGTACATCCGAAAAATCGACTCTATTTTCGAATGGTTGATATGTATTTTCGCTCATTAGATATTTGCTTTTTGTTTATAGTTTTCGATGATTTGATACACAATTTTCAAATCGTGTTCATTTGGTTGATTTTTTTGATAAATATTTTTCAGAATCGTGAATTTTTCAAGACATTCTTCTTGGCTCAAATTTGCTTTTTGTGCAACAATTTCAATGAATTGTTTGTTTGTAATATCGTCTGTTTCGATTAAAAATGTTTTTCTCAATTTGTATAAAAAATAATCGATTTTCTTTGAAACAATGTCTTTTACTTCGCCATTTTCTTGGTATAAAGAGGAAATTGTCTTAGCAAATTCGACGGTATGATTTTCTTCTTTGGTATAAATTGGAATGATGCGTTGTTCGCGTTTGCTTCTAAAAATTAAAAAGAAGAAAAGTAAAACCAATAACGTAATCCAAGCAGCTTTTAGAGCTGGTTCGCTCATTATGAAACGCATCATTGATGAACTTCCTGCATAAGTTTTCGAGGTATTGTACCAAAAAATAGTTTTCCCTTTCAGTGGTTCTAAAACTGATTTAGCATAGAAATAACTGTCCTCATTTAACAAATAATAATTGGTAAAATAAAGCGGTTCTGCGTGATATAAATAATAACCTTTATAATTTTTTGGTTTGATTTTTAAATAATTTGGGTAAGCCTTATCTTTATAAGTAATTGTTCCAAAAATTTCAGAATCATTTGTGATATCGCTAAAATAGTGATGTTCGATTTCTTTTTTCTTCTTTATTTTGAACAATTTATTTGTTCTAAGTTCAAAATTATCATTAATATTTATTGTCTGATTGTACAAGATATTCTCTTCAGATTCCGTAGAATCAGTTGTTGGCGTATCTGTAGAATACGTTTCTTCGTTAATATCTTCTTTTCCATTTGTGTCATCACCAAAATTGTCATAATAATCTGCAATCATCACAATTCCACCATTTTCGGCAATTTTGCTCAATAAATTTTTAGAAACTGTATCAAAATAAATTTCAGAACCGAGCACAACAACTGCATAATCTTTTGCTTTTTTAGGATCAATTTTTAATTCAGAAAGTTTTTCCAAATCTTTCATTTTCCCATTAGATAACTTCCCAAGTTCTTCGTGCATAATAAATAATCCGTACGGATCTTTACTATTTTGATAAAGGCTTACATTCCATGATTTAGGAAGCTTATAACGAAGTTTTGAGAAAGAAAATATAAAAATTCCGATCAATAAAATAGCGCCTAATAGAATACCTAATTTCTTTTTCATGAGGCTAAATATTGGTTAAACTGATTGAAATTTGTCTTGAATTCGTGGTATTTATTTTCATCAATTTTAAATTCTCCAAACCAAACTTGATTGAAAATTTTAGTATTTTGATTGAATAAAATCTTTGATTTTTCGTCTTTTATTTGATTGATAAATTGTTGATTTGTTTTCTTCGGATCCCATTCAATCCAACCTTTTTTATCTAAATTTTGTAGATTTTGATAATGCAAATAACGAATTGCTAAAGCAAAATTTTGTTCTGTTTCTGCTTTATTGATTAATGAATTCAAATTAACTTCGGCTAAATTTTCTTCGATAAAATCAAAATCAGATTCGTCATATAATTTTTTCGAATTTCGTTTAAGAATTCCACCATTTTTGTAAATACGTGTGGCAAGAAAAATTAAGAATAATCCAATTACAAAATAGAAAATGATTTCCCAAGGTAAATAAGAGAGAAATCTAAAAATACCTTCGATTATTTTTGAGAAAAAGCCAGGTTCGAATTCTTTTTTAGGTTTTGGAACATCATTATAATCAAATTCTTTTCCAGCATATTTTTCTTTGAATGCTTTAAATTCTGCTGTTTTTTCTTGTGCAAAAACAACGAATTGAATTAATAATAATGTAAATGTAAAAAATAGTCTAAATTGTTTCATTCGATTCTAAAGTTTGATTGAACGAAAAAGTTTTTTGTCTATTTTTTTGAATCGGATAAATGATGTAATACCAAATAATTAAGATTAATGAAAGGATTATTACCAATAAACTCAATACAATATTAACATCATATAAACGCGTAATAAAACCTTCGATAAATCCAGCTATAATAAACATTGGAACAGTGCTTAATAAAATCATTACCGCTTCTTTTGCTTTGATTGTGAGTGATTTTTTTCGCGATAAAGTTTTTGGAAACATAAAGCCATTTCCAAGCATTAATCCGCAAGCTCCAGCAATAATAATCACCGAAATTTCGATTGTTCCATGCATCCAAATTGCTGACATTGCCTTTCCCAAAACGCCTTCTTTGAAAAACATATAATGAAATGCACCTAACATAATTCCGTTCGAAAATAGAATATATCCTGATCCAATACTGAAAAATAATCCTAATGTAAAAGCAAAAAAAGCAACACGAATATTGTTGATGGTTATAGCTAATGTAGAGCCAGTCTGACTTCCTGATTTGTAAATTGCTGCAGGATCACCTTTTTTGATGTTCATTAACGTTTCGTCTACATATTGATTTCCTAAAATTAATCGTGTAAAATCTGGATCGAAATGCGATGATAAAACGCCAATTAAAACCGCTAAGGCAAAAATTAAGAATGAATACAACAACATTTTGTGATTTTTGTAGACTACATTTGGCACATCTTCTTTGAAAAATTGCACAAATTGATTCCCAGAAGTTCGTTGATCTTTGTAAATTGACTGATGCGCAAATAAAGCTAACTCGTTCAAATAATCTTTTGTCTTACTTTTTGGGTAATAAGTTTGAGCAAACGCCAAATCATTTGTAATTTCGATGTAGTTTTTTGCTAAAATATCTGGATGAACATCAATTTTATTTTTCAAATTATGTTCAATATCAGACCATTTAGACTTATTTTTATCAATAAAATGCGCTTCTCTCATTGTAGAGTAGTTGTTAGTGAACCAAATATATGAATAAACTTTTAGTCAATACACCTCAAAACGTGCAAATTGCTTATAATATTGCACCACTTGGAAAACGTTTGCTTGCGTATATCATCGATATGATTATCCGAATCATATTAGTCTACGGTATGTATTATTTCTCTGAGTTTATTCCGAATAGAGACGAATGGTTTCGTATGGGAATTTATAGTATAATAGGTTTTATATTTTTACTTTATCCGTTGGTTCTCGAGATTTTAATGAAAGGGCAAACAATTGGAAAATGGATTATGAAAATTCGTGTAATACGAATGGACGGAAATCGTGCCAATAATTTTGATTATTTCTTGCGTTGGGTAATTGGAAGTGTCGAATTGTTTTTATTTACTGGACTTATCGCGTTGATAACGATGATTATAAATAAAAATGGTCAACGTTTAGGTGATATTGTTGCGAATACATGTTTGATTGATTTGAATCCGAAATTAGCTTTATCACAAACTATTTTCGCTGAAGTTTCTGAAACCTATAAAATTCGTTTTCCCGAAGTTTATCGCCTGTCTGATCGTGATATTAATATTGTAAAAGAAAATTTTACGTCTGCATTAAACAATAATAATTATGATATTTTATTAAAATTAACGCGAAAACTGGAGGAAATAATGGAGGTGAAAAGTGATGGTTTAGGAAATATTGATTTTATTCAAGTGGTGATTCAGGATCATTATCATTACCACAAAGACAAGTAAACAGTATCTTTGCAAAAAATAAAGAATAAAATGAATTGTCCTTGTTGTTCTGGAAAAGTATATGCAACTTGTTGCGAACCTTTTCATTTGAATATTGAATTGCCAAAAACTCCCGAAGAGTTGATGCGTTCTCGTTACGCTGCTTTTGCAATGGTTTTGCCTGAATATTTAGTTGATACAACACATTCTTCTACGCAAAAAGATAATGATTTTAGTGATATCGAAGATTGGGCAAAATCGAATAAATGGTTAAAGTTAGAAATTGTTTTTGCTAAAGATAATAAAGTTCGATTTAGAGCTTATTACCAAGACAAACAAGGTGAAATCTACGAACATGATGAACTTTCTAGGTTTGTGCAAGAGAATGGCAAATGGTTTTATGTAGATGGCGAGTTTTATTGATTTTTAAAAATAAATTCAGAAAATATTATTTCAAGCGAAGTCTAGAAATTAAAAAAAATGGATATTTTTTTTGAGCAATTACTTTTACAATTCCTTCAATTTATCCTGAATTTCTGTATCATAAATTTCTAAAAAACGTTCGTCATAAGGATAAGTATCTTTGAATCCTTTCTTAATCAAAACTAAGCTTTTATTGTAATTTATTTTTGCAGAATCTTTCCAACTTTATTTTTGAAAGAAAAGTAAAGTATTGAAGCGAGAATTATCACTACAACAATAGTTAAATAGATAAAATAATTAATGTATTTCATTCTATCTAAGATATGTAAACTTTTTGCATAAAAAAACTCAATCCATTGAATTGAGTTTTTTGTTTTCTATTTAAAATATTGTTCTGCTTCTAACACGCTTTCTGGTCGACCTACGTCGATTAAAATTCCGCCAGAATGATCAAAACCAATGATAGATTCAGTTTTCATCAAGTCCATATAAACTTTCATGATAGAAAATTTACCTTTCTCTGTAATTTTATCAAATAGAGTAGGAGAAATAACATGAATTCCACTAAAAGCTAAATCTTTGCAATTGTCTAAAGAATCTACAGCTTTTATTTCTTCTTCTGTTTTCAGATTTCGCCAACCTTTTAATTCATTTTGTTCATTGAAAAATAGTTTACGAGATGAATTTCGATCAGAAACTGCTAACGTTACTAACGCTTTGTTTTCTTGATGTGCTTTGATAAAATTAGCAAGATTTAGATCTGTTAAAATGTCCACATTCATCACCAAAAAATCTTCCTCGAAATTAGCTTTTGCTTTAACCAAACCACCACCAGTTTCAAGAACTTGATCTGTTTCATCTGAAATAGTAATTTCAATTCCGAAATAATTATTATCTTCTAAAAACTCAATGATTTGATCTGCAAAATGATGCACGTTAATCACGATTTCATTAATTCCGAAAGATTTCAAATATTCTATATTTCGTTGCAAAAGAGGTTTTCCATTTACAACTGCTAAAGCTTTGGGATGGTTGTCAGTAAATGGTTTTAAACGAGTCCCAAGACCCGCTGCAAAAATCATTGCTTTCATATTAATACGCCTCGTTTATCCAATTTTTTTCTTCTTGCACAATATGATGTAACGTAACTTGCGCTTCTGGAAATTTCTCTTGAATATGTTTTGCAGTCGCATCAGCAGAATAAACTGATCGATGTTGTCCGCCTGTGCAACCAAAATTAATTTCTAAATTCTCGAAACCTCGTTGCAAATAATCTTCGATCGAAATGTCAATAATTTGAAAAACACCTTCTAAAAAAACTGCAATTTTAGTTTCTGTTTTCAAGTATTTTTTAACCTCTTCGTCGCGCCCTGTTTGTGTTTTATATGCCTGAATTCGACCTGGATTTAGAATTCCACGACAATCAAAAACGAAACCACCACCATTTCCAGTTGGATCGGTTGGAATTCCTTTTTTATACGAAAAACTACGAACGTTGATGTTTAATTTAGCCATTTATTTTATGATTTATGCGTTCTAACGTTTCTGGAAGAACAAGGATTTTTATAATATGTTTTAATTCTGGATAATTTTGTAATATAGGATAATCGATTATTGATTCTAAGTTTTTAAGCCCAAATGAAATACTTTCTAAAAAGTGTTTTTTACGTTCAATAATTCCTCTCAAACCATAGGTTCCTAAAACTTGTAAAAGTCGAGCAACTACACAATATTCGTACGATTGACGAAAATCTATTGGAACTAAAGTTGGAATTTGTTTGGTTAATTCTTGGTAATAAAATTCGTATAATTCTTTTTTAAATTCAAATGGTAAATTGGCTTTTGCTTGCCAAATTAACGAAACCAAATCATAGACAACAGGTCCATATAAACCGCCTTGATAATCGATAAAATAAGGTTCGTTTTGATGAATCATAATGTTGCGCGTTTGGAAATCTCTGAACACAAAACCTTGTGGCGAAAGTTTATCAAATTGAGACGCAAAACGATCAAAATCTTTGATTAATTTTCCTGCATTGTAATCAATTCCTAAGACATCTAAAAAGTAAAAATTAAACTGAAATAAATCTCTTAAAATTAATGTTTTATCTAATTTTGGATACGAAAAAGTATGATTAAAATCGATTTTAGTTGCACCTTGAATTTGAGCAATTGCTAATTTTTCTAATGTCTTAAAATAATAAGGTTTTGCTTTTTCGAAATCATTCAAGACAATATTCATCAGTGTTTCGTCTCCTAAATCTGTTTGAACATAGGTTGCAAAATCTTCTGAAACTGAAACAATTTCTGGAATATTATTGATGACTTTTTTTAAATCTAAAGAGAACTGAATAAATACTTTATTTTCTTCAATATTAGAGCTTTCAGCCAAAATATACGACTGATTTTGATCAAAAAATCTCGAATATACTCGAGCTGAACCTCCTCCTGAAAGTTGAGTTAAACTTTCAATTGCTTTTTGAGTAAAGTTTTCTTGCAAAAATTGAGCTGTAGTATCGTTCATCAGAATATTTTGCGAAAGTTACGCATATCAAAAATGATTTAAAAATATTTGTTTGCTGTAACTTTTTTCAAAATGCTGCATCTATTTAGTAAAAGAGAAACTAATATGAAAAAAATAGCACTTATTATCGCAATGATTTCGTTACAATCATGTATTACAGTAAAAGTTAATGCAGATGTTGATTCGAATAATTTTTATAGAAAAGTGGATAATCCAAATATCAAATCGCAAGGAACTTTTTTTGACAAAGGAGTGGGGGATTCGAAATGGTCGAATTCGAATGGTGATAATTGGACAAAAGCGAAGTTTGAAGATGCTTCTGGAACGAGTTATATCAAGCTAAATGTTTCGAAAAGTTTAACTGCTAATTTTCATTCGAATATTAAATTAGAAGGCGAAATGATTTTTGAAATTGTAGATCAAAATAATGAAGTAGTGTTTAATCGTCAACTTACAAATTCGAAAGAAGAAAATTTTACAGTTGATTTAGCAAAAGGTGATTATCAAGTTCGTTGGAATTCTACGAATGCAACTGGAAGTTATTTTTTGGAATGGAAACAAGATAAATAACATAAATTTTAGCATATTTTTTGGTCGATCGATTACTTTTTTGATGTATTTTTAGAAAGATTTTAAATAAGTAATTATGTCTTTAATAGATGATTTGAAATGGCGTTACGCTACAAAAAAATATGATCCGTCTTTAATTGTTGAAGAAGAAGACGTTAAAAAAATTGTTGAAGCAGCTCGTTTAGCACCAACTTCATCAGGTTTGCAACAGTTCAGAATTTTAGTTATTAAAAATAAAGAATTGCAACAAAAAATTGTTCCAATTGCCTATGATCAGCAAGCGATTGTAGATTGTTCGCATTTATTGGTTTTTGTAGCTTGGGATCGTTATACAGAAGATCGTATTGATGCAATTTACGATTATACAACGGATGAGAGAGATTTGCCAAGAGGTCGTTTTGGTTCGTATACAGATAAATTGAAAGGAATTTATTTGCCTCAAACTTCTGAAGAAAATTTTGCACATACAGCTCGTCAAGCATACATTGGATTAGGTTTTGCTCTTGCTCAAGCAGCAGAATTGAAAATTGATAGTACGCCAATGGAAGGTTTTGATAATGCTGAATTGGATGATTTGCTTGATTTGAAAGAAAAAGGAATGCGAAGCGTTTTAATGCTTCCTTTGGGATACAGAGACAGTGAAGATTGGCTAGCGCCAATGAAAAAAGTTAGAAATCCGATGAAGGATTTTGCTACGAAATTATATGAATAACAAAAAAGCTTTCTCAATTTTGAGAAAGCTTTTTTATTGAATCTATTTTTACAATCCCAACATTTTTGGACCTTGTTCAAAAACAACATCAACTGGAATGTTTTTTGTTTTCAAGACATCTAAATCTTTTTGTAAATCGTCGTGAATAATTCCTTTATCAGCATATAATTTTTTTACACCATCATAATCTCCATTTCCTTGAAGTGTCAAAATTAATTCTGATAAACCATTCATTGCTTTTTCCATTTTAGCTACATTTACTCTGTAACGTCCATTTGTAGTTTTTTCGAAAGCTCCATTTTCAGCAAAATAGTTAAACGCAATCATGTTTGCTTGTCCGTGTGCAGAACTTGCTCCAAAACGAACTGAACGTAAGATTCCAGCCAAGAAAGTCACAAAATAATCTTCTTGTGTTCCTGTCAATTCACCTTTTTTCAACAATTGATTCACCATATACAAACCAAGAATATCAGCTTTTCCTTCTTCTAAAGCTGAATTAGCTTCTTTTAAAGCATCGCGGACAGAACCTTTTTCATTTACTGTATTTTTGATTCCTAAACCATGCGCCACTTCGTGAAACATCACATTAGAAAAGAATGCATCAAATTTGATGTTTTTCTGTTGGCTTTCATCAATCAAAGCAGTTGCAATTGGGGCAAGAATTTTATCAAATTTCGCTTTCATAGCATTTTTTAATTGCAAACGGCGCGTTCCTTTTTCTAGTTGAACTTTTTCATCATTTGGTAAATTAATCGCAATTGTTTTTCCAGCAGCGTTACAATCTCCCGCATAATACACCACATCATACGCATTAAGATCCGAATCAGTTCCAGGAATTTCTTTTTTGTAATTTGCAGAAACAGGTAAATTCTTCTGTAATTCTGGTAAATATTGAACGAATTTTGCCAATTTTTTCGACCATTCAATATCTTTTACTAAAATATATGCAGAATATGAAGTTTTATATCCAAACAATTGATCTTCGTAATTTTCAATCGGACCAACCACCATATCAATATTTGCATTTTTCATATCCATCCAAGCCAAATCACTTGCATAAAAATCATCGCTTATCAAAGCTGCAGCACGTAATTTTAAATATTTTTTAAGCCCAGCATCTTCTGCTAATTCTGATGCTTTTGTTAAATATTCAGCGGCTTTTGATAATTGATTTTTGAAATTTTCGTGGTATGGAATCGAATATAATTTTCCTTCACGATTACGACGAATAATTGAGTAAGGAGATTTACCATCTTTGATATTTGCTTGTTCAAATTCCTCTTTCGTCATATCAATTGGATAGAAAGTTGCACCAGCAGGTTTTGCTCCAATACCGTTTATAAAAGGCGTTTCGTTATTCAATCTATCCCAAGGACCGTAGTTTATTTTTGCATATTCTTTGGCTTCACCTTTCGTTTCGTCCATCAAATCTATTTTAGCACCATAAGCTTGTTGCCAAAATAAATCGTCCATAATATCTGCCGTTTTGAACATCAAACGTAAAATCTCTTTTTCGTTTTTTGTTAAATGCGAAATATCTGTTGTTAATGGAACTTGAGCATAATATTGAAAAGCGTAATCTTTTGTCATTTCTATTGAGGTTTGAGTTGATTCTGCTGCTGTTTTTTGAGTTGAACAAGAGCTTAAAACTCCAGCAAAAGCAATCATTCCTAAGAATATTGATGATTTTTTCATTTTGAATGTTTTGGTAAATTTACAACGAAGAATCAAACTAAAAATCATTCTTATTTTTTTTATCCATAAAAATATAATTTAAAATAACCAAGAATCCTGACTCCTAATCCAAAAATTAAAAAGCTTTAGAATGCAATTGTAAGAAGTTAGAGATAGAGCTTTTTTCTTATTCAGATTATCACAAATTTTTGCATTGCTCCCAAGTTTTGATATTAATTCAATAAAAAAATCTCAACTTCTATTGAAATTGAGATTTAATATGGGTGAATGATGGGTCTCGAACCCACGACCTCCGGAACCACAATCCGGCGCTCTAACCAACTGAGCTACAATCACCATTTGGTTTGAATTTTTTTTGAAACTAATTCTAAAGTTTTTAGGGTGAATGATGGGTCTCGAACCCACGACCTCCGGAACCACAATCCGGCGCTCTAACCAACTGAGCTACAATCACCATTTGGTTTGAATTTCTTTTGAAACTAATTCTAAAGTTTTAGGGTGAATGATGGGTCTCGAACCCACGACCTCCGGAACCACAATCCGGCGCTCTAACCAACTGAGCTACAATCACCATTTTTATTGCGAAATTAACTTTTATTTAATCTCTCAATTGGACTGCAAATATAGCCTATTAATCGGTACTTGCAAATAATTTTGACAAAAAAATAAAGGTTTTTTACACCTTTATTTCTAAATTAAAGAATCTAAATTATTTACGCCAATATAACTTCGCGAAATAAATCCTTCTCCACCTTCAGTTCCGATTAATCTTCCTAAATCATATGCACGATATCGGATAGAATCTGTAAAATTCTTCGATGAAATTGGTGTTTGAGGTTCGCTCGAATTTGGATCAAAAAATTGCGTTTTATACGCCATGCAAGCTTCCACTTTTGTATCAACAAAACCAGAAATATCAATTACAAAATGAGGTTCTAAAGGCAACCATTGAATGTAGTGGAAGTGCTTTTTTGGACGCCAAGCTGGTAATCCATTATCAATTTTTGGTAAACCCGATAAGAAAATAGCAGTATTCACTAAATCTGAACCTTTTCCATGATCTGGATGGCGATCGTGAGGTGCATTACTCAAAATAATATCAGGTTGATATTTGCGAATGATTTCGACAATTTTCAATTGATTTTCTTTATCATTCAAGAAAAAACCATCAGGAATTCCAAGATTTTCTCTTACAGCAACTCCCAAAATGTTTTTGGCATCATTTGCTTCTACACGGCGCGTTTCATCAGTACCACGAGTTCCCAATTCTCCTTTTGTTAAATCGAGAATACCAACTGTTTTACCGTTTTTAATTTCTTTTGCAAGTGTTCCTCCACATCCCAATTCTACGTCATCAGGATGAGCTCCAATTGCAAGAATATCTAACTTCATTTACTATTTATTTAACCAATCTATTATTTCTTTTGAATCTGGAGTTACTTTTGATGGATAAGAAGCCTCTAAAGTTCCGTCTTCGTTAATCAAAAATTTCGTAAAATTCCATTTTACATCATTATCAGATTTTCCGTTCAATGATTTTTTTGTTAAGAATTTGAAAATTTCATTTTGATTTTTTCCAATTACATCACTTTTTGACATCAAAGGAAAAGTTACGCCATAATTTAATTTACAAAAACTTGCAATTTCTTCATTGTTGTCAAATTCCTGACCTCCAAAATTGTCTGAAGGAAATCCAACAATAACTAAACCTTGATCTTTATATTCTTGATACAATTTTTCTAAAGCATCATATTGAGGTGTGTAACCACATTTTGAAGCTGTGTTAAGAATTAAGATTTTCTTTCCTTTCAAATCCGCGAAATTAAAATCGTCATCATTGATATCTTTGAATGTATAATCGTAAATTTTGTTCACTTTTTGAGGTGTTTTTGTTGTTTGATGAATGGTTTGCTTTTTAGAAACTTTCTTAGTTTCTTGCGCATTACAAGCTATAAATAGCCCTAAAAATCCGATGAATAAATATTTCATTGCGTACTATTTTAAACAAATTTAAAAAAAATGTTATGATTTGTAAGTTAAAGTAGGTTAAAATAAAAAAGCTCACCTTTCGATGAGCTTTTAACATTTATAATATTCAAAGAAATTAATCTTTTGATTTTACATGGTAAACTTTGTTTTGGAAATACCAAGCTGCAATAGATAAAACTAACATTGCGACTGCTGTTGCAGGAACCCAAAATGGAATTGGAATTGGATCTCCGGCTGCGTATGAATGTAATCCAGATAAGTAATAGTTAACGCCAAAATACGTCATAATTACTGTCCAAACAGCCCACATTGCAGCGATGTTAAAAGTTAATTTCCCTCTTAATCCTGGAACTAAACGCATGTGTAAAACAACTGCATAAACAATTACAGAAACGAAAGCCCAAGTTTCTTTTGGATCCCAAGACCAGTAACGTCCCCAAGATTCGTTTGCCCACATACCACCTAAGAATGTACCAACAGTAAGTAAGAAAATTCCAATTGTTAATGACATTTCAGAAACGTAAGTCATTTCTTTTAGTGAAATTTCAATCTTTTTATTTGGTTTAATCATCATGATAATTAATGAGAAAACTCCTAAAATAGCACTTAATCCAAAGAAACCATAAGATGAAACGATAATCGCAACGTGTACAATTAACCAATACGATTTTAGAACTGGTACTAATGGTGTAATTTGTGGATCTAACATAGAACCTCCGTGCGCAAATCCCATCATAATTACAGCAACCATAGCTCCTGTTGTTGGAATAAATGCGTTTCGGTTTTTGTATAATAACAATCCAGCTAAAACACTAATCCATGAAATAAATACAATGGCTTCGTAACCGTTAGACCAAGGTGCGTGTCCCGTTAAATACCAACGAACACCAAGTCCTGCGGCTTGTATGATAAAGACAATAAATATTAATCCCAAACAAACATTGATAATTCGATGCAGTGCTTTGCTTTCTGAAAATAACTGAATGAATGATAAAATCATTAAGACTCCACCAACCATACAATAAGCAATCATCACCCAAAAGAAAACGTTGTATTTATTGTATAACACCTCAATCTCAACTTTTGTTGGAGAAGGCACAACATTTTTACCCCATTTTTGTTGGTATTTATCGATATAATCTACTGCATTATCTGCAGGCGTCCAATTACCATTTTCTAATCCTTTCGAAACCATGTTAAAATAAACACTAATCATTCCAAGTGCCATTGTATCGATTTCTACAGGATTTTCTTGTGTTTGATAAATCCAAGAAGTCCAACGCTCTGAAGGATCATTCTGAACTGGAATTATTTTTAATTGATAACCTTTTGCAGTTTGATCTAAAATATTGAAACGCTCTGTAACTTTAATTACTTCCTCATCAAATTTAGAACGCTCTGAAGGTTTTCTTGAGAATGCTTCGTTATAGGCTTTGTCTAATTTGAAACGAGTTGTTTTTGGATCAATCAAATTCATTAAAGATGTGTAACCATCTTCATTTGCGCTTGTAATTTTCTTTAAACGATCACCACCTTTATCACCAACTTCAATCATCGGAGCATTTACCCAATAAGCAGGATCTAATTGCAAAGAAATAAACCATTTATTGGCAGATAATCCGTGGAATTTATCTTTTTTGTAAACTTTTCTAAGGATTTCTAAAGCTTGCGTATTAACAGGTTTTATACGTCCTTCGATATCTTGTGTAAGTAAATGACCAAATTTATCAGCGTGCTCGTCCGGAATTTTTACGTTCTTCGCTAATTCATCACCATCAGCCATTTTTGTAGAAAAACTACCAATATGTTCTGATGAATGAACATTACCTTTTTCCGAATCAGTCTGAATTTTTTGATGTCCATTTTTTCCTCCATCAGTAGTACTTGGATTTTGAGCAAATGCTAATCCAGAAAGTAAAAATAATGGAAGTAAAATATTTACTTTTTTGGTATGTAAACTTTTTAATAAAGAGTTTAATTGTGTAAAACGAGTTCCTTTCCAGAATAATGAAACAAACATTCCCCCAAATAATAAGAAGTATCCTAAATAGGTAATGTTAGTTCCCCACCAGTCTTGGTTAACTTGTAAAATAGTTCCGTCTTCTGTTGGGAAATAACTCGATTGGAAGAAACGGTAACCTTTATAATCCATTACATTGTTCATATAAATGTGATGTTTTGTTTCTTTTCCCTCGTCGATAACTGTAATGTTAGATTCGAAAGAAGAAGGGTTTGTAGAACCAGGATAACGGTCTAAAATGAAGTCATCTAAACGAATGCTAAATGGAACTTTCACTAACTTAGAACCGTAACCTAACGAAATATTCATTCCGTCAATTTGTACATCAGCAGAATAATTTGTGACACCTTTTCCTCCAACAATCGTCACTGTATCGCGTTTATCACCAACAATAACTTCAGCTCTAATTGCACCAGGAAGATTTTTTTCTTCTGCTTTAAATTTAGAACCTTGTCGATATAAAACTTCACCTTTGAAAGCCGGATTTGGAACTACAAATTGCGCTCCGTTGATTGTATACAACGAACGTAATTTTAATGGAGCAGGAACATTAAACTCAACTTTTCCAGCACCTTCTTGCAATTTCTGCATGTCTGTAATTTGTCCAACTTGTTGTCCAGCCATTTGTACATATTCTCCTTCGAAAGGTGATTTGATAACCAAATTTTCTCCTTCTCCAGTAATTTGTACCGCACCATCTTGCGGTCTATTGTACGAAACTAAAGTTCCATTAACACTTTTGATTTCACCATTTCTGATGAAAACAGAATTACGTCCAGTTTGTCCAACTGTCACAATTTCTAAAACATTAATTCCTTCTTTTTTTCTTACAACTGTATCTAAAGCGTGAGGTACGTAATCAAAAGTTTTTAATTTAATGACTTTATCTTTGAACTGATATTCACCTTCAAAGTGTCTACGGAACAGAGAACTTGTACTATCTTTTCTGTCAAAATACGTCATGTTGTATTGATGATTGTCGTACGCTAAACGTTGTGTACCATCATCAACCATCATCTTGAAATAAGATTTGTACGATGTAATTTCGTTACTTGTTCCTCCTTCTGGAATAGGCATTTCACCCTCGAAACTGATGTAACGAGTAATTCCTCCTCCAATAAAAATAAACAAAAATGCTAAGTGGAAAACCAATAAAGGCAATTTTTCCTTTGACCATAATCTGTATCGTTTGATATTCATTAAGAACAAAACGATCAACCAAATCATTAATACCTCAAACCACTTTGCCTCGTAAATAACAGCTTTTGCAGTAGCCGTATCGTAGTCATTTTCAATGAAAGTGGCATAACCCATGGCGATTGCGTAGATGAATAGCAAGACCGTCATGGTTCTGGTAGAAAATAGATATTTTTCTAATTTACTCATTACTTATAATTGATTTACAAAAATAGGTGAGTTTATCAGATAAAGCATTAAAACTTAAATGATTTTTATTAGAATCAATGAGTTAATAGAATGTTAAATATGTTGTACCGAAATTGATTTTAAATGTTTGAAAAATACACTGTTAATCAGGATTTTTTATAAAAAAGTATTTTCTTCAAAAATAATTTGTTAAGAAAATATTTAGAAATATCAAAAACATATCTTAAAAGGAACAACTTTTGTTAAAGCACAATAACCAATTATAATGATATGAAAAAATTAACTCAAATTTTATGTGCTGGAGCTTTCATTTTTGCTTTAGCAAGTTGTCATAACAGCAAGGCTGTTGCATACCAAAAAGATAATGGTACAGGCGGTTATACCGAAGAAAAGGTGAACAATGATACCTATATTGTTAGTTTTGATGGAAACGAATACAATAAAAAAGACAAAACGTTTGACTATGCTTTGTTGAGAGCAGCGGAAATAGGTCAGCGTAATAATTTTGATTATTTTGCAATTTTAAGTACAGTGAACGATAAAGTCTTGGAAAAAAGTAACAGCTACACAAAATTAGATAGTAATGATACGTGGCTGAAAGTACAATATTTCAAAAACAGTAAACCAATAAAATTTCAAACGGTTTATGAACCAGCTGTTGTAATAAAAGATTTGCATAAAAAATATAAAATTAAATAAGGATACAAACCACTCATTTGAGTGGTTTTTTGTTTTGGAATAAATTAACATTTTCGATGACACAATGTGGCGTTTTAACTTCTCAACTTTGTACTATGTTCGCATTGATAGATTGTAATAATTTTTACGCCAGTTGCCATCGTGTTTTTCAACCGAAGCTTCTTCATCAGCCAATTGTAGTATTGTCTAATAATGATGGTTGTGTAATTTCGCGTTCTGCTGAAGCGAAGTTAGCTGGAATTCCAATGGGTGCGCCTGCGCATCAATTTCAACGTGTTTTTGAACAGAAAAAAATCAAATTTTTTTCGTCAAATTATCAATTATATGCGGATATGAGCAATCGTGTAATGTCGATTTTATCGTTGTATTCGCCTGATCAGGAAATTTATTCGATAGACGAATGTTTCTTAAAATTGAATGGATTTGATCGTTTTGATTTGAAAAATTACGGATTAGAAATCAAATCTAAAATATATCAATTTACAAAATTGCCAGTTTGTGTAGGAATTGCTCCAACAAAATCCTTGGCGAAATTAGCGAATCATATTGCGAAAAAATTTCCAGAAGTTCATCAAGGGGTTTATATTATTCAGACTCAAGAACAAATCCATAAAGCGTTAAAATGGTTAAATATTGAAGATGTTTGGGGAATTGGTCGACGAATGTCGCGACGTTTGAGAATGATCGGTGTCAATAAAGCGTTGGATTTTGTACAATTAAAAGATGATTTTCTTCGGAAAGAATTTTCGATAGTAGGTTTGCGTTTGAAAAAAGATTTGTTAGGTGAAGCGGTGTTAGATTTAGAAGCGATTTCGGCAAAGAAAAGTATTGCAACGACGCGTAGTTTTGAAGAATATACCAACGATTTTGAATATGTAAAAGAGCGTGTTGCTACTTTTGCGGTTTCGTGTGCAGAGAAACTTCGGAAACAGAATTCTTCTTGCAATTTGGTTACAGTTTTTATTCAGACCAATAATTTTGATAGAAATAAACCACAATATTACCGTACAATTTCGGTCCATTTACCTTACGAATCGAATTCAAGTATAACGTTGTCCAAATTTGCAATTAAAGCGTTTGAGCAAATTTATAAAGATGGTTATGAGTACAAAAAGGCTGGAGTAGTGGTGTCTGGAATTGTTTCGTCAGATCAAAAACAATTATCGCTTTTTGAAGAAGAAAATCCAAATCACCCAGATTTGATGAAAGTCATCGATTTGTTGAACAAAAAATTTGGTGCGACAAAAATAAAATTAGCTTCGCAAGATTTGAATAAAACGTGGAAAATGCGTCAAAATAATTTATCACCTTGTTATACAACCAAGTGGAAAGATTTGTTGGTGGTGTATTAAACGATAGAAAAAATGAATGGAGAGATAAAAATGTTAGACAAAGAACTCAACCTTTTTGTTATAAATACAGATGGTGAGAAAAAATATATTCCGAATTTTGGTCATGTAAATGCTGGATTTCCTTCACCTGCAGAAGATTTTGTGGACGATAGAATAAGTTTGGACGAACGTTATTTAACGCATCCCGAATCTACTTTTTTGATTGTCGTTGGTGGAGATTCGATGTATCCTGTTTATCAAAAAAATGATATTTTGGTGATTCGGACAGATCTTATTCCGTTGCATCACGATGATATTATTGTTTCTGTTAATAATGAAGATTATACGTTGAAACGCTTTGATAAAATAAACAATAAACTGATTGCGATAAATCTAAATTACAAAGATTGTGTTCAAATACACGAAAATGATGAGGTGGTTATTTTAGGAGTTGTTGGTGTTTTGGTACGAGAAATAACGAATAGAATTTAAATCTTTGTTGTAACTTTTTTATAAAACATGCATCTTAATAGTAAAGATATGATGTTATGAGAAAATTTATTTTATTGTGTTTTGCAGTGATGTTGGTGCAATCTTGTATTACAATTTCAACTGTTTCGAATGTGTCAACGAATGCGTCAAGATATTTGAGTATTGATGGAATTTATAAAACAGAAGGAACAACATATTCAGCAACAAAAGTGATTAGACGAAATAATAATCAAATCGTTTTGGACTTTACACAAATGCAAGGAGAAGTTTATTATTTCTTGAAAACAAATCAAGATATAGAACTTGAATTAGATTATGAAGTGAAACAAAAAAATGGTTTAATGGATTTTTCGATTGTAGATTATACAGGAAAAGAATTAACTCAAATAGGTAGTGCTTCGAAAGGAAAAATGAATAAAAAAGAATCTATTCATTTAGAATCTTATAAAAGTTATAGAATCAATTTTAAAGGAGATGATTTTAAAGGAAAAGTATCTGTTCAGTTAAATAATAAATAAATAAGGTCGAGTTTTACTCGACCTTATTTATTTTATTGAAATGCTCCAATTGTAGGAGTTGTTCCTCGAGGTTGTCCGTTATAATCTAACGGATATTGTTGCGCAAAAGATATTTTTCCTTTCCCTTTAGCAGGTGATTCATTTTTCACAGCTAATTTATTTGCGAAATAATTTGTATTCTCAAACATCGGATCTAACGTAATACTTGCCAAGAAATTTGGCGCAGTTGTCACATTTAATACTGAAGTATCCGCATTGTGAATAACATTGGTGTCAAATAAATAATTGAAAGCCGCACCATCTTTTTTATCCAATAAAATAGCATTTGGCGTGCGTTCATTATATATAATACAATTTCCGAACGTTGCTTTTGTCAAAGCCGAAACATTTTTATCATTGTTTTCGTTACTCAAGAAAAGCGAATAAGCTGGACCAGCACTTGTCGCAAAATTGTAATAATTGGCAAAAGTAGAATGATAAAATTCGTACGAACCACCATATTCTATTGCTAAAGTTGCCAAATTACTATTATTCATCACCAAGTTGTAACCTGTAATTGTAGCGTTTGTTGCTAAAATTCCATACGATTGATTATTAACAATTTTAGCATTACTAATATCTAATTTCGAATTATTTACGTGTAAACCAGTATCTGCACCAATAATTTTTGCATAATTGATTTTTGATGTACTATTTGGAGCTAGTTCGATTTTGTTCCATTGATCAGGAATCGAATCGTATTTATTATCATGACGAGCTGAACGAAATTTCACTTCTTCATTCAAAGCTCCATTTACAGTAAGTTTTGCATTGTTTCCAACTGTTAAACTTGCTCCTTTTTTGAAATAAACTTTTGCACCTTTATCAATTGTTAAATCACTTGTAATAGTTAAATTTCCGTCAATTACTTGGGCTTCGTCCATATTCCAATTTGCAGAAGAAATTGTAGCATCTTTTGTATGAATTTTAGCTTTTTCTATCCAAGAAAGTAACTTGATTTTTTTAGAAGAATTGGTTGTTTTAAAGTTAATTTCGTCATCGTAAAGCGGATTAAGAGGCGCTTCTTGAGCATTTACTTCAACAAAAATAAATAAACTATCCTTTTTGCGAATCGGCACATTTTCGAAACTTGTTCCTGCTTTTCCGTCTACATTTATATTGAAAAATGAATTATTTCCACGTGTCAAATATATTTTTGGAATCACGCGATCATCATTCTCAGGATTATAAATTTTAAGCAGATAGGTTTCAGATTTAGAGAAATTATATACGGTATCTACGGAAACGGTATCTTTGCTAAAGCGCAATTCAGAACTAATTGGATCATAGTCAAAATCATCGCGACAAGATTGAAAACCAATCAAAGAAGCAATACCAAGTCCGGCGATTAATGTTTTTACGTTCATAAAATTATGATTCATTATATAAGTTTAAACAGCAAATAATAGGTTTTATTGTAGATGGACAAAGATAAAAAATAGATTTTTATGAATAGATTCACCAAAAATATTTGTACGAATTACTAAAATGTTTATATTTGCACCACGAAAAATGTGTACAAGAAGTGCAGGTTTAATTTTAAGAAGCCCATTACACTCGAAATTAAATTTGCTTAATGTATTGTTTTAAATGTTTTTTCAATAAAATTAATTGTAACATTCTGTAAATAATATTATCTTTGCACTCCAATAAAGTTAACAAAGAAGATTAAAAAAATGAAAAAAGATATCCACCCAACAAATTACCGTTTGGTAGCATTCAAAGATATGTCTAACGAAGATGTGTTCATCACAAAATCTTGTGCTGATACTAAAGATACATTAGTTGTTGACGGAGTAGAGTACCCATTAATCAAAATGGAGATTTCTTCTACATCTCACCCATTTTACACAGGTAAAACTAAATTGGTTGATACTGCAGGACGTATCGACAAATTCAGAAGCAAATACGCTAAAAAAGGATAAGAATAGGCAACTATTTGCAATCTTTAAAATATATCAAAAACCTACAAGAATTTCTTGTAGGTTTTTTTAGTTTAATCAGGTTTTAATTATAAATTTGTAACGTTATATTAACACAAAAAATAGTTAACTCACATGTCTTTATTCGACAATACACAGTTTGCTTTCGAATCGAAATCAGATAAAGATTTAAAGAAAGCGTATTACTTATACAAGTTAATCGGAAGCCCCGCATTGACAAGTTTTGGAACTAAGTTTTTTAATTTACCATTTGCGGTAGATATCCCATTCGTAAAACCTGTAATTCGTGAAACAATCTACAAACAATTTGTAGGAGGAGAAACGGCAGAACAAGGTGTGGTTGTCGCAAATGAATTATTTAAATATCACGTAAGTTCTATTTTAGATTATTCTATCGAAGGATTAACAGAAGAAAAACAATTTGACGAAGTTCGTGACGTTATGTTACACTTGGTTGATTTAGCAAAATCTAATCAATCAATTCCATTTGTAGTATTTAAACCAACTGCATTTGGTCGAATCGAATTATTTGAAAAAGTAGGGAAGAAACAAACGTTAACTGCAGAAGAAGAAAAATCTTGGGCTAATATTCGTCAACGTTTCGAGGCAGTATGTCAAAAAGGATATGATTTGGATGTTAATATCATGGTAGATGCAGAAGAAACTTGGATGCAAGGTTCTGCAGATGATTTGACTGACGAAATGATGGTGAAATATAACACAAAACGTGCATTAGTTTGGAATACGTTGCAAATGTATCGTCATGATCGTTTGGCTTATTTGAAAGAAATGCATGCAAAAGCAGAGCGCGAAGGATATTTCTTAGGATTCAAAATTGTGCGTGGAGCATATATGGAGAAAGAGCGTGCACGTGCGCAAGCCGAAGGTTATCCATCTCCAATTCAACCAAACAAAGAAGCTTCGGATAGAGATTATAATCTAGCGTTAGAATTTATTGCTTCTCATCACGAGCGTTTTGGTTTATTCGCAGGTTCGCACAACGAAGAAAGTTGCGAATTGTTAATCAAATTGATGAACGAAAACGGAATTGAGAAAAATAATCCAAATTTCTGGTTTGGACAATTATTTGGAATGAGTGATAATATTTCATTCAACTTGGCGCATTTAGGATACAATATTGCAAAATATTTACCTTACGGGCCAATCAAAGAAGTAATGCCTTACTTGGTTCGTCGAGCACAAGAAAACACTTCTGTTGCAGGACAAACAGGACGCGAATTGATGCTGATTGAAAAAGAATTAGAGCGTCGTAAAAAATCGAAATAATCGTATTTTATATAAAGCAAAAATCCACTCAATTTGAGTGGATTTTTTGATTAATTATTATTTTTCTTGATTCTAATCTTGCCTTTATGTTCATGATACATCATACAAGTTGCTTTATTTTCTAACTCTTTGCATGTTTTTTCAAAATCATAAATAACACTCACGGTTTCACCTTCTTTTTTGTCTGAAAATATTTCATTGTTACAAACCAAATAATCCTCTTTGTCATCAACACGAATGTAAGTTCCTGTACAATCTCTCACAATCGTTCCAGTAAATAATCGATCGTGTTTAATACTTGTACTGCAAGAAGATAGGGCTAAGGTAAGGAGAGTAGTTAATGAGAAAAGTAGTTTCATATTTTGATAAATTAATAATCATAAATATAAAGTTTTTTATAGTGTAAATAAATAGAGTTTAACTATATTTTAAAAACTTTTTTTATTAAAATTTAGAATAACCAACATCATCGAATCTTGTAAGGAAGTCACTTGATGAATAACTTTTGGAGGAAGAATATATTCGTCAAATTCTTTTAAATTGACAATCTCAATTTTTGAATCAATTTCTATTTCACCTTTCAGCATTAAAATTTTTGCATTTACAGGTAATTGATGATCGATTAATTTCAAACTTTTTTTTAGTCCAAAAGCAACAACACGCGTATCATCATTTCTGAAAATGATTTTTATAATTGGTTTTTCCGATTCCGAAATCTGATCTAAAATGGCATGTAACATAATGATAGTTTTTGAATTCTCTTAAAATTAGTATTAATTCTTCAAACTATCTGAAAATGAAATATTAATAATTTGTGAAATTTTAAGCAATTGTAATCTTCATTCTTAACACAAAAAAATGTTTAACTTGCGTTTTTAATCATATAAAATGACAACGAATTATTTTGCCGAAATTATTTTACCACTTTCATTAAATGGAACATTTACATACCATCTTTCTGAAATTGATTTACAGCAAATTAAAGTTGGTCAGCGTGTTTCCGTGCCTTTCGGAACGCAAAAATTATATACAGGAATTGTACATTCTATTCATCAAAATGCGCCAGAATTATACAAAACAAAGGCGATTCATGCTTTTTTGGATGATGAACCTTTGGTGACGCAAACGCAAATTAATTTTTGGGAATGGATGGCGAATTATTATATGTGTTCACTGGGCGATGTTTTTCGAAATGCTTTTCCTTCTGCGTTAAAATTAGAATCTCAAACTTTTGTTCGATTAATTAATCCAAATTATGAAACAATTGAAGAGCTAAATGATTATGAATTTTTAGTTTTTGAAGCGTTGAAATTAAGAGAAATCATTTCGGTTGAAGAAGCAGCTTTAATTGTGGATGAAAAATCAGCAATTCCAACACTAAAATTATTAATTGATAAAGGAATTATTCGATTAGATGAAAAACTCAACGAAAAATATACGCCTAAAATTGATAATTATGTCAGATTACATCCCGATTTAAAAGGAAATGAAGCTGCTTTTATCGAGATTTTAAATCAATTAAATAAAGCACCAAAACAGCGCGAAACCTTGTTGCAATTGATTACGTTAGAAACACAATTACAAGAAAAACCGCTAAAAGTGTCAGATTTTGTAAAACAAGGTGCGACAAATGCAGTACTTAAATCCTTAGCAGAAAAAGGAGCTGTCGAAATTTATCAGCATCAAACTTCTCGTGTAGAAGAGCAAGAGAAAGATGTAACTGAAATTTCAGAGTTGACTTTGAAACAAACCGCAGCTCTAAATCAAATTAAAGAAGATTTTAAAGATAAATCGACTGTTTTGTTGCATGGTGTAACGTCTAGTGGAAAGACAGAAATTTATCTAAAATTGATGGAGCAAATAATTGCGAAAGGAAATAAAGTATTGTATTTATTGCCAGAAATTTCGGTCACAACGCAAATTGTTCATCGCATTAAAAAACATTTTGGAGAAAGAGTAGGAGTTTATCATTCGAAATTTAATCAAAATGAACGTGTCGAATTGTGGCAAAAAACCTTGAATGGTGATTTCGATATTATCATTGGTCCACGAACAGCGTTGTATTTGCCTTTTGATAATTTGGGAATGATTATCGTCGACGAAGAGCATGAATCGTCTTATAAACAAATGGATGTAAAACCATTTTTTCATGCGCGCGATATGGCGATGTTGCTTGGAGGAATGATGAACGCAAAAGTTTTGTTAGGTTCGGCGACGCCTTCGGCTGAAAGTTATTATAATGCGAAAAATAAAAAATATGGTTATGTCGAATTAACGGAGCGTTTTGGAAATATAAAGCTGCCCGAAATTAATTTGATTGACCTCAAAAAAGCGCAAAAGGAAAAAGAAATTACAGAAGATATTTCGCATACACTTCGTGATGAAATTTTCAATCAATTGCATCAAAAAAAGCAAGTCATTTTGTTTCAGAATCGACGTGGATATGCACCGATTATGGAATGTAATACGTGTGGACATACGCCTGAATGTCCAAATTGCGATGTCAGTTTAACGTATCATAAATTCTCTAATCAACTCAAATGTCATTATTGTGGTTATGCGCAAGCGAAACCTTTGCGTTGTCCAAGTTGTGGTTCGCACGAATTGAATACAAAAGGTTTGGGAACGGAGCAGATAGAACAGCAAGTTCAAACGATTTTTCCTGATGCAAAAGTTCGAAGAATGGATGTCGATTCGATGCGCGGGAAATTTGCTTACGAAAAATTGATTGAAGATTTCGAGAACAAAGAAATTGATATTTTAATTGGAACACAAATGATTACAAAAGGTTTTGATTTTGGAAATGTTAATTTTGTTGGTGTTATTCG
The DNA here is from genome assembly GCF_002415215.1 of Empedobacter sp. UBA5036. Classification (NCBI taxonomy): domain Bacteria; kingdom Pseudomonadati; phylum Bacteroidota; class Flavobacteriia; order Flavobacteriales; family Weeksellaceae; genus Empedobacter; species Empedobacter sp. UBA5036. The sequence goes on along the minus strand of NZ_DICC01000032.1, from coordinate 6,796 downwards.
AGCAGATTCTTTGTTGAATTTTCCTGATTTTAGAGCGCACGAAAAAGCATTTCAATTGTTAACGCAAGTCTCTGGTCGTGCTGGTCGTCGTCAAGAACAAGGAAAAGTTTTGATTCAATCTTTTCAACCCGAACATCAGATTTTGCAAAATGTCACAACTTATAGTTATGCACCAACGATGAAGGATATTTTGTATGAGCGCAAAGAATTTTTGTATCCGCCTTATTCTCGGTTAATCAAGTTGCGTTTCAAGCATAAAAATAAAGAGCGTTTGGATAAAACAGCAGCTCAATTGGTCGTTTTACTTAAACCAAGTTTTGATGCAAAATGTTTACTTGGTCCAGAAGCGCCTTCGATAGGACGAATCAATAATTTGTATATTACAGATGTGATGATTAAAATTCGACCAAATCAATCGCCTCAAAAAGTAAAAGATTTAATTCAATCAAAAATAGATCAACTGCATACAATTGCGGCTTTTCGTTCAGTGAGAATTGATGTAGATGTAGATCCAGTTTAAAGTTTTTAAAAAACTGAAAATAAAGTTTGCTTTTTTAAGATGTATTTCTAGTTTTACAAAACTAATTATGAAATACATTTTAACTTATTATTTTTCTGAAAAATGAATAACAAATGCCTGAATTGCGAAAAAGAAACACAAGGGAATTATTGTTCGAATTGTGGACAATCCACATCAATACATCGATTTTCGTTAAAACATTTTTTTGTTCACGATTTTGTTCATGGAATTTTTCATTTTGATAAAGGTTTTATTTTTACAATAAGAGAACTTTTTACACAACCAGGTCATAGTATTCGAGAATATATTCAAGGAAAACGTGTAAAACATTTCAATTGTTTTTCTACAATTATTTTGGTTCTGACTATCGAGTATTTTTTCTTGAAGTTATTTCATGTAGATGCAAAAGTATTTTTAACCGATTATACAGGTTTATACAAATTTCAGAAAGATTACTCCAAATTTGTTCCTTTCATAGCCATCCCTTTTTATGCACTTTGTAGTTATTTAATTTTCAGAAAGAGTCAACAAAATTATACTGAAAATCTTGTTTTGAATACATATTTAGTTGGTGGTTGGATGTTAATTAATTTTATACAAAAAGTAGCTTTAACATTTGCTCCTACGATATTTTTAAATCCAATAAAATACATAACAATAGCGGTTACAGTCTTTTATATTTATGTTTTTTACTATCAATATTTTTCTGTTTTTAAATTTAAGTTACCTTTATTCATAAAAGTTATATTTATTACATTGTCCATCTTAACGATTAAACAATTTATTAATGTTACTTTAAATAATATAGGTTTACATTTTTTACATTAATCTTTATTTGTAACATTTTTCTTATAATTTCGACTTATCTGTTATCTTTATTGAAATTTACAACAATCTATGATATCTATTCGAGATTTAAATAAATCCTACATAATGGGAAAAAACAAACTTCACGTACTCAAAGGAATTAACCTTGAGATTACGGAAGGCGAATTTGTTGCGATTATGGGATCTTCGGGTTCGGGGAAATCAACTTTATTGAATATCATTGGAATGTTGGACGAGCATGATACAGGTATTTATGAATTGGACGGTGTTAGAATTGAGAAGTTAAACGAAACTAAAGCGGCTAATTATCGAAACAAATTTTTAGGATTTATTTTTCAATCTTATAATTTAATTAGTTTCAAAAATGTATTAGAAAATGTAGCGTTACCGTTGTATTATCAAAAAGTAAAACGATCGGATCGAAATAAAATAGCGCTTAGTTATCTGGAAAGAGTGGGGTTGGAGCCTTGGGCTACTCATATGCCAAATGAACTTTCGGGTGGACAAAAACAACGTGTTGCAATTGCGCGTGCATTGGCTGCAAAACCAAAATTGTTATTGGCGGATGAGCCTACAGGAGCGCTGGATACAAAGACTTCGCAAGAAGTAATGCACCTGATTCAAGAAATTAATGACGAAGGTAAAACAATTGTAATGGTGACGCATGAAGATGATATTGCAAATATGTGTAAACGTATTGTTCGTCTTAAAGATGGTGTAATTGTAAGTGACGAAAAAGTAGAACAAGTAAGAGTTTAATGATTTTCGAATCTCAAACTTCGTAAATCATAAATCAAAGAATCTTAAATATAAAATATGTTTGATACAGACCGTTGGAGCGAAATATGGTCGTCCATTGCAAGTAATAAATTGCGTACAGCATTGTCGGGTTTGACAATCGCTTTGGCGCTTTTTGTGTTTATTACATTGTATGGATTGGGAAATGGTTTGCAGAACGGGTTTCAACAAGAATTTTTCAAAGCAAATTCATTAAATATTACCGTTAACGGAGGTACAACAACAGAACCTTACAATGGTTTCAAACAAGGACGTACAATTGAATTGGATGTAAAAGATTTTGATTTTATTAAACATTCTTTTCCAGATGAAATAAAATCGATTGTAAGTACAATTTCGAAAAGTGATACGATTAGAAATGAAGCTAATTCAGGAAGTTATTCAATTACTGGAGTTTATCCAGAATATGAATCAATGATTAATGAAAATGTAACGCTTGGTCGATTTATCAATAAAAAAGATATGGAGAATCAGTCCAAATCAATTGTTATTGGACGATTGGTTGCGCAAGATTTTTTTCCAAATCAGATTGCGATTGGTAAGTATTTGCAATTAGGTTCAAGTATGTATCAAGTGGTTGGTGTTTTCGAAAGTAAAGATGGTGGTGATAATGCCGAGCGTGCTTTGTATGCACCTTTTACAACGTTTAGAACGATTTATGCTACAGATAAAGTATCATCGATTATTGTAACACCAAAAGATGGAATGGCTTTGGCTGACATTTCTAAACTTGCAAATGCAATTGAATATAATATAAAAGGTCGACATAATGTTGCACCTTCTGATTATGGTGGAATTTGGGTGCGAAATGCGGCTGATGCAATGGAAGATACCAATCAATTTTTCTTGATTCTGACAATTATTGTATTTGTAATTGGTGGAGGAAGTTTGATTGCAGGAATCGTAAGTATCGGAAATATTATGGTGTTTAGTGTAAAAGAGCGTACCAAAGAAATTGGTATTCGAAAAGCTTTAGGCGCAACACCAGCCAATGTTTTGGGACTGATTTTACAAGAAGCAATTATGATTACAATTATTTTCGGAGCAATAGGAATTGCTTTAGCGGCACTTGTTGTAGAAAATATTGGAGATAGCTTAGAAGAATATTTTATTTATAATCCAGGTGTAGAAACTAATTCGTTGGTAATGGCTTGTATTATTTTATTTGTTGCAGGAACAGTTTCTGGATTAATTCCAGCTTTGAATGCAGCACGTATTAAACCTATTGATGCTTTAAGAGACGAATAATGAACTTTATAAAATTTGTTTTTGATCCAGATGCTTGGAGCGAAGTCTACGCGGCGATTCGCAAAAATAAATTGCGCACTATTTTGACGATGATTGGTGTCGCATGGGGAATGTTTTTATTTGTCTTATTGTTAGGCGTAACACGTGGTTTGCAAAATGGTTTTGACCGTAATTTGGCAAATGCTGCAACCAATTCATTATTTGTTTGGGGAGGAACGACATCGATGCCATATCAAGGATTTCAAAAAGGTCGCACAATTGAATTGAAAATGAGTGATGTTCGTCAAATTCAGGCTCGTTTTCCTCAAATTTCGTTGTTAGCTCCTCGAAACTCGAAACCAAATTCAATATTAACTTACGGAACAAAATATAATTTTTACACGGTTAATGGAGATTACCCAGACCAAAACCGAATGTTTGGGAAAGATATTATTCAAGGTCGTTTTATCAATGAAGATGATATCAAAACTGAATCGAAAGTTTGTGTAATTGGAATTGAAGTTGCCGAACAATTTTTTGGTGATAAACCAAAACCTTTAGGGAAAGAAATCAGAATTAGCGATAGTTATTATACAATTGTCGGCGTTTACGACACACCTTCTTCGCCTGTAGAGAGTAAAGATCAAGTGTTTATTCCGTTTACAACATTTCAAAAGATATATAATCAAGGGGAAACGATTCAATATTTGAGTTTGAGCCTGCCTAATAATTATGATATTGTTGCATTCGAAAAAGAATTAAAAACATATCTGAAACAAATTAAAAATATTTCGCCAGATGACGACCAGGGAATTGGAGGTTTTAACTTAGGTGAAATGCTTGGAAAGATTATGAAATTCGTAAAAGGAATGCAGTTCCTAGCGATTGTTGTAGGAGGGATGACATTATTTTCTGGGGTTATTGCGATTGCAAGTATATTATTGATTACAGTTTCAGAACGTACAAAAGAATTTGGAATTCGAAGAGCATTAGGTGCAATTCCTGCTCAAATTCGAGGACAAATTTTGTTAGAATCAGTAGTTTTAACATTAATTGCAGGTTTAGGCGGAATTATTTTTGCAGCACTTTTACTAATGGTTCTCAACGAAATTATCATTCCATCAAATAAAAACATACCTTTATATAATGCGTCAATCGATTTGTTTACACTTTTTACAGCTTTAGCAGTGATGGTGATTATGGCAACTTTAGCGGGATTGATTCCTGCTCAACGTGCAATTCAAATCAAACCTATTGATGCTTTGAGAGATGAATAACTAAAACTTAACAGATATAGAAGAATGAAAAAATTTCTAAAGATTTTGATGATTGTCGTTTTTATCGGTGCTGTAATCGGTGTGATTGCGTATTTCGGTAAAAAGAATAGCCAAGACAATGAAGTTTATGAAACGACAACGCCTTTTATGGGAAATATAGAGGTGAAAGCTGTTGCAACTGGTGAAGTAAAACCGTTGGAAACAATTGAAATTAAGCCAAATATTTCGGGTGTTATAAAATCGATTAATGTTGCTGAAGGACAATATGTAGAGCGTGGTCAATTGATTTGTGAACTGAAAGTTGTTCCAAATGTTCAGTCGTTAAATGCAGCTCGTCAGTCTATTCAAGCGGCTCAAATTACGGTCGATCAAGAACGTCGTAATTTCAATCGAACATCAACTTTATATAATCAAGGTGTTTTGCCTCGTGCAGATTATGACAATGCAAATGCAACATATAAGTCAGCTCAACAACAATTAAAAGCTGCCGAAAACGATTACAAGGTTGCGCAAACAGGTATTGCTCCTGGTTTGGAAGCTTATGCAACAACACGTATTACAGCAACTACTTCGGGAATGATTTTAGATATTCCTGTTGAGGTTGGGAATATGGTGCAAGAGATTAATAATTTCTCTACAGGTACGACGATTGCTACGATGGCTGATGTTAAGAAAATGATTTTCCAAGGAAAAGTTGACGAAGCTGAGGTTGGTAAATTAAAAGAAGGAATGAAAATTAATGTATCGATTGGTGCAATTCCGAACAAAACTTTTACAGCGATTCTTGATTTTATTTCGCCTCAAGGAGTTGCAACGAATGGAGTAGTTCAGTTCGAGATTAAAGCACCAGTTCAATTAGATTCAGATAACTTTATTCGTGCGGGATATTCTGCAAATGCTGAGGTTGTAACGCAGGAAGCAAAAAATGTATTGTTGGTAAAATCAGCGCATGTTCGTTACGACGAAAACCAAAAACCATATGTTGAGATTCTTACTTCTGGTAAAGGACAAGATGCAAAATACGAAAAGAAATACATCACTCTTGGAATTACAGACGGAGTGAATGTTCAAGTAAAATCTGGCTTGAAAAAAACAGATAAAATCAAAATTTGGAATACCGATTTGGAAAAAGATAAAAACGGTAACGGTCCACATTAATAAGATACAAAAGGAGAATAAAGCGTTCTCCTTTTTTTGATTCTGTCACTCCGATTTTATCAAAAAGCTTTTTTATAGAAACTTAATTATGATGTCATCAGCATCGTATCCATTATATTATTAACTATACTGAATAACTCATTCTCGCTTTGCGACAATTCCTCCCGTATAGTTAACTCAAAAGTATCCATTTTACTTTTCTTTTTGGTAAGAAAAGCAAAACGTCTAATCATTTTATGAAGTTAAAAGGCATTCTTGAGTAATTAACAAGTTTAATTTTCCTGTCGTTTCGAGCTTGTCGAGAAATCTATCCCGTTATAATTTTGTTTTTAAAAAGAGCTTTTCTCGTCAAAAATCTAATATCTCACATCTCATATCTAAAAAATTTAAAAAATATTTTCCATTGTACCAGTGACTTAAGGAAAGAATGTAAAATAAATGTAAAGTTGGTTTGGAAAAACGAATAATGCAGGCGTATATTTGCAACCTCAATACGAAAGACGAGTAGTATTGAACTTGACATAAGGACTTAAATAGCGAAAAAATTTATTTAAAAATAAATTTGCGAGTTTAGAAATAAGTTTTACCTTTGCAAACCGATTTCGAAAGGAGTTTGAGAGTGAAAGTAAAATTGACTTGTTGAAATAAAAATTTTCTAAATAAAATTTGTTAGTTAAAAAATAAGTATTACCTTTGCAACCGCAAATGCCGAGAGGGTTTGCTAAGATGAGAAGTTCATCTGAAATTATCAAATATACAGATGGAACAATAGCCGAATAAAACGAAGTCAATCCTTGAATAATGGAGCTATAGGAAATTCGATGTTGTAAAAAACAGAAGCTAACGCTTCAAACAAAATTATTTACAATGGAGAGTTTGATCCTGGCTCAGGATGAACGCTAGCGGGAGTCTTAACACATGCAAGCCGAGGGGTATAGTTAGCTAGCTAACTAGAGACCGGAGCCCCGGTGCGTTACGCGTATGCACC
>NZ_DICC01000028.1:8585-29120 GCF_002415215.1 Empedobacter sp. UBA5036 | reverse complement strand
AACACAAATATCTGTATTACGTCATATTCGTAATACTTCTTAATACGTAGTTTGGAAAGAAAAGTAACAGTTTACTGCTGCTATAAAAGAAAACTCCAACGCGCCAACTAAACAGGCTGCTGAAGCTACTTTAAACGATTTTGCTTCTACGTTGGAACATTAATATTCTTATGCCATCCAAAGCTCGAAAATCAACTGGGAAGTCCTTACGGTTTTCTTTGAACTCCCCGTAGATATTAGGAAAATCATATACACCACCAATCTAATTGAGAATTTAAACGGTAAAATAAGGAAGTACACTAAAAATAAATTATCCTTCCCTACAGATGAAGCTGTTATGAAATCCGTATATTTGGCTGTGAGAGAAGCAACTAAAAAATGGTCTATGCCAGTAAGAAACTGGGGAGTTATTATTGATCAATTTTTAATCCTATATCAAGAAAGGGTTAGACTCTAAAAAGTAGAACCTAACCCAAGCTTAATTTTTGAACTTACACACTTTAAGAGACAGTCCTTTATTTCTTCAAAATAGCTTGGATAATTCCTTCCAAATTTTCATTGAATTCGAGCAATTGAGCAAAAACTTTATCGTCTTTATTCAAGCCGCCGTGCTTATTATTTTTGACAAACGTTGCTTTTATCGTTTCCCAACGTTCTTTTTCCTGAGAAGTCATCAAACCTGCAATTTCTTTTAAGCGCAAAAGATTCGATTCTGTGTCGGTTGTCAACGTTTGCGATTCACTTTCGTAATGCGCCAAAATCGTTTCATTAATTTCTTTTTCGTTCATCATTGGAACAATTTTCGAAACTAATTTTGACATATTTCTGTACGAACCTTGCATCTTGAAAGGTGGCTCAGTTCTGTAATCATCTTGCATTGCTGCGCTCGCAATATAATTTTGATTGACTTTTACGACAACATTTCTAATCTTAATTACATGTTTCAAAACAGCAATAAAATCATCAATTTCTTGTTTCAAATAATTGCCTTCCAAATCTGGAAGTTGTTCTTGATTTTCAGTTACAAAATTTGTTAACTTGTAAAAATCGGTCAAACTTTTCGAAGTAATTTTATCTAAATAAGGATTATCGCCTGTCGCATTTTCTATCAAACTCAAGTTGAACAACGTTTCCGTATCACCAATTACATCGCCCAAATTATAAACATCAGCACGATTAGCCAACATATCTGGAATCTGAAATTTAGAACCGCTTTCCGTATATGGATTTCCAGCCATCACAATACAAAAACGTTTTCCGCGTAAATCGTAGGTTTTACTTTCTCCTTCAAAAATTCCATCAATTTTTCGCTGTCCATCGGCTAATGAAATAAATTTCTGTAAAAATTCGGCACTCAAATGCTGAATATCGTCCAAGTACAACATTACATTATCTGCCATTTCAAACGAAAGATTTATCTTTTTCAATTCCTCTCTTTCTCCAGAAGTTTTGGCTTCGATTGGATCGATTGACGTAATATTATGTCCAATTGTTGGTCCATTTACTTTCACAAAATGTAGGCCCATTGTTTTTGCTAAATACTCCATCAACGTCGTTTTTCCATAACCAGGAGGCGAAATTAACAACAACATTCCCATTCGTGCAGTACGCTTGTTATCGCCTGCAGTTCCCAATTGTTTGGCTAAATTATTTCCGATTAAAGGAAAATAAACTTCGTTGATTAATTTATTTCGAACAAATGATGTTAAAACTTTTGGTTCAAATTCTGCGATTTTTAAATCCTTTTCATAAGCTTTCGAAATTTCTTCTTTTAACTTTTGGAATGATTTAAAATTTGGAACATCAACAGTTGAAAAATGCTCTAATTTAGAAATGATTTCATGATAATTTTGTGTATAAATACCATCAATTATTACGGTATGATTTCCTTTTAAATCTTCAATTATAATAGATGAATTTCCATTTATTAACTGAAATTTATCTTTAGAAAACAATAACATCGTTGCTACTTCATTTACAACATTTCTGTAAGTTGAAAAATTTTCATTTTCATCGATAAAAGAATGAATCCAGTTTTCGATCAAGTAAAATTTTTCGGTTGAAGAAAATTGTTCATCTGCAATCAACGCATTAAAATCATCTGAATTTTTATTTTTCTCTAAGTAATTAATGAATTCTTTTCGAAAATTTTCAGCTTCATTACTCATCGAAAAAGCTTGATATTTTGTGAAAGTTCTAAACAAATAATTGGCAACTTTTTCTGAAGTTGTTATTGTTTTATCCCATTCAGTTTCCCAATTTTCAAAAAGCGATTTGATTTCATTTAGAATATTTTCAAATCGAGTTGAATTCGGAAAATTTTTCAAAATTAATTGAGCCGAATTAATCATTGCATTCAACTTATCTTGCAAATTCTTTTCTAAAGAATGGCAAAAAATTTGAGCAGTTGTACGAGTTGGCGCATCAAATTGCAACACATCTAATTTCGAATTTATGTTGACCAATTCAGTAAAAATTCGAAACGCATCAAAATTGTGAACGCCTTTTATATAACCTTCCGAATAATTTTGTTCAATGATTTGATTGATAAATTTTTCAGCATCAAAATCGTTTTCATTTCTTGCTAAAAAAGCTTGATAAGCTAAATATTCAGCACGATAAACCAATTGATTTTCCGAAACAAATTCTTGGTTCCAAATATCTTGGTAACGATAAATCTCATCGTTTTTAACTTTTTGATAGAAACTTGTACCTGTTAAATGATAAAATAATTCGTTGTTACGATTCAACAATGTCAGCGCTAATTGCTGCGTATTGACCGTAAATTTATTTTGACCAAGCGCAATAATATTTTGCCCATCAACAAAAAGTTCAGTTTTATCTCGTAAAACACGAAGCGTATCTTCTTGCGATTTTTTTAATAGATTTTCAAGGTTTTCGGCTTTCGAAACATCTTTTAAATCCTTCAATTCTTGAATGATTTGACGCATTTTGTCAATCATTAAATCCGAAGAATAAAACGCTAAAATTTCTTCTTTCTCAGAAAAAGTTTTGGCTTTATTTTCGATATTTTTCAAGACGCGCAAGCCAATTTGTTCTAATGAATTGGTGCGTTTGTTGGTTTGTTCAACTAATTGTTCACGTTTCGAATTGAATGCCTTGATAATTTCGTCGCGCTTATCTGCAATTTTCAAGGCGAAATCATCAAAATCAGAAAATTTACTTTCTAATTCTTCAAGTTGAACAATTATTTTTGTATTGTATTCTTCCGTTTTTTCGGCAGTTGTTGATAATTCTAAAAAGTTAACCACACTTTGTTCTAACAACGTGATTTGAGCAGAAAATTCTGCAACAGCTTCTTTGCTTTTTAACGCAGAAGTTTGACGTGTTAATTGGGCACGAACTTCGTTAAGCGAAGCAAAAATAACCGAGATTTTCTCAATGATTTTTGTTGTTTGTGTTGCGTCTTCAATTTTTAAACTGTTCAGAATATCAATCAATAATTCTAATTCTGAGGCAATTTTAAGACAGGCTTCTTCGATAACTTTCGCATCAATGACTTTTTCGATAGAAGCTACTAAGTTTTTCTGTTCAGCAACTTTTTCTTCATACGGAATTAGTGCTTCATCCAATAAAAGAAACTCAATTGTTTTGGTTGATAAATTTTCGTTTACCTCTTGCAATCGGTTTTCTAATTCTTGAACACGCTCTAAATTGATGTAACGAATTGAACGTAAATCAATAACTTTTCCTTGAATTTTACGCGCTTCAGCTAAATGTTCAACCAATAAATCCAATTGATTGTACGTTGTGCTATTTACTTTGAAAACGATTTCTTCAATCGATTCTTCCGTTTTTTCTAAGGTTTCTTGCGCAAATTTTTTCTGAATTTGAACTTTAGCAAATTCATCAATCGCTGTATTGGCAACTGTTTTTATTTCTAATAAAGGAACAGCAAGCTCAAAAGTCTCTTGATCATTAATCCAAAAATAGCCATCTACAATATTATTCGCTTTTTTTACAATGTCCTCGTATAAACCTTCGTACGAATCTTCTTTGTTGATTAATTGAATAACCTCCTGAGATTCAGCCATTGCTTTCACAATGTCTTTGTTCCCAATTTTATATAATGGATGATTTGTTTTCTCTGTATTTTCAATCAAACGTTCAACATAAGGTGTTTGCCAAATTTGAACTTGATGATGTCTTGTCGCTTCTTCTTCGGTGCGGAAATAAATTAAACTTCCATCTTTAAAAATCGTAAAACCATTACAAACTATAGGTGTTTCCACAGTTTGTTGAATGATATTGTACGATAAAAGAATGTATGTATTGGTTTCATCTTGATTGAAAATGTACATAAAATCTTCTCCGTTCGGAGAATTTACACGACGGAAAAATTGAAAATGCTCTAAATTATTATTATCGAAAAGATGATACGTTCCGTTTTGTAAATAATAACCATTCGAAAAAATTAAACCTTGATTATCGGGTAACAGAACTGCTGCATCTAAAAGTGCAGGAATGTTGATAACTTCTTTGGTGCGAACATTGTAAATATAGGCTCTGAAATCTTCTTGAAACGGTTTTATTTTAACCGCAATTAGATTTCCTAAATCGGCATAATAATATTCGGCATCGTCTAATTGTTGATCTAAATGTGTCACTTTTTCAGTGAAAATTCCTTTTCCTGAATCCGTATTATCTTCAATTTTAAAAGTAATATCACCACCAATTGCTTCGATAAAAATCTTATCTAAAATAGAAATATGTGGAAACTTTCCTAATCGACGATCATCGATAGAAGTTTTTTGCCATTCAAAATCAAATTGATCTGCTTTTTTTACTTCGTGAATGCTGCGATCATCTTGATAAATTAATTTTCCGTCTTTGATTAACCATTTAAACGCTTTCAAATCTTGTGCGCTTTTACTGGTTTGGAAAACCATGTATAGATAATTATCTGTTCTACGAAATTTAGAAAAGATAGAATCGCGGTAATATTTATATAAATTCTGAAAATCTGTAAAGAAATTCTGATCGTTTATTAAGTCGAGAGGTTGAGGAATAAATTGATTTTCTTGAAACAGATAAATACTAAAAACATCGCTCAACTGAATGTCTGTGCGTAAACCGAAATGCACGTTGTAACCAAAAATACACAATTTATCGAACGCGATAATTCCACGTGCGACGCATGTATTTTCTGTCGTAATTCTTTGGTTTGCGCTTAATGCAAAATTGGTAGAATTGAAGACTTCTTTTCGAGCATCATTCAATTTCGTTAATCTTTCCGAAAGAAAATCTTTTTGTGTAAGAAGTCTTTTTCGGATGATTTCGTACGCGCCTGCATCAAGCGTTTCGGTAACGTTAATATTTTTTTCTTCTTGCATTAAATTAAAATCTAGAAGGTGATTAAACTGTAATTAAGAGCGATTGAAACGAATAGATTCAATCACTCTATTATTGTTTAATGGATTAACCTATTTTTTTATTTGAAACACCTAACTGATTCGCAATTCCGAAAAGAGAATTTATAAATCCTGTGTCTTCGCTGTTTCCAGAAGCAGAAGCAGCTTGCTGTAATTTAATTAATGCCGCAGTAATTGTTAAGTTTTTGATGTCATTTGACGAAATACCATATTTATCGGCAAGATTTCTTACTTTTCCAGCCAAATCGATTCCGCCATCTTCGTCAATCAATGCATTTTTGATGTCTGTTGCATGTTTAGAATTGTCGATTAAATGATCAAAACCTTTTGCATTCGAAACTTGTTTGACAATATTTTCGAAGAACATCGTTTCTCCACCAACAATGTCAATTTTCGCAGATTTCAATGCAGTTGATAATACTTCAGCTTGCGCTCCAGCAATATCTTTTTGAATGTTGATTTGAGCCAATTCGATGTCTTTTTCTTTCTGTAATTGAAGTTTAAACTCTTCGTGCTCTTTTCCAACACCGTCCAATTTCTTCATAGCTTCTGCTTTTTCTTCGATTCCTTTCGCTTCCGCTAATGCTTTTTCGCGTACAACTTCCGCTTGTGCTAAACCTTCTTTACGTAACGCTTCCGCTTTTTTCTCAATAACAGACGCTTCTACAGTTCCTTGTTTCTCTTCTGCTTCTGCTTTCGCAACCATTACTTCTGCTTCAGATAAACCAATTGCAGCTTCTTCTTTTGCTTGAGCTTCTGCAATAATTTTACGCGCTTCCGCTTCTTTTGCAGAGGCTTCTTTTTTTGCTTCCGCATCAATTAATAACTCTTGCGCTTTGCGTTCTGCAACTTGTTTTTGAGCATCGGCTTCGATTACTTGACGAGCAGCTTCTTGCTCTGCCGCAATTTTTGCCGCTTCCGCAGCTTTTACAGTTTCGATTAAACGCTCTTCCGCTTCTTGCGATGCAGCAATAATTCCGGCTTGTTTCTGACGCTCAACTTCACGGTAAACTTCAACATCTTTCACACCTTGTTGCTCTTCAATCACGCCTTTTTCTAAAAGAACGCGTTCTTTGATAACGCCTTGAATATTTTTCTTCTCCACCTCGATAGACCTTTCTTTATCAATCTGAGCTAAAGTCACAATTCGCTCACGTTCTGTTTGCTCTAATGCACGATCTTTTTCAACGCGTTCCGTTTCGATTGCATCAGTACGAACTTTATTTTTTTCTGCGATAATAATTTGACGCAATTTATTTTCTTCTTGTACCGCCAATTGCTCTTCTGTTGTAATACGAACAGATTCAGCTTTTAGACGTTCTTCTTCGCGAACTTTTGCAATTTCTGCCTCTTCGCGCGCTTTTATATTTTCGATTTCTCTGCGTTGACGCTCTTCTTTTTCGGCTAATTGTCGCTCTAATTCTAAGATTGCTTCGCGCGCTTCAACGTTTTGTTTTTTGATTACTTTTTCTTCTTCACGACGAATTAAGTTGGCGTTCATATTTTGTTGAGCCGTTAATTCCGTGATTTTTTTAATACCTTCCGAATCTAAAATATTATCAGGGCTCAAGAATTGTAATTCAGTTTGTTCTAAATAATCAATCGCACAGTCATCTAAAATATATCCATTCAAGTCTGTTCCGATGATATTTAAAATTTCATCTCTAAATTCGCGACGAGCTTCGTATAATTCGATAAAATCGAATTTTTTTCCAACTGTTTTTAAAGCTTCTGAGAATTTTGCTTCGAAAATACTTTTTAATGTTTCTGGTTCTGATGCTCGTTCTGTTCCTAAGTTTTGTGCAACATTGATTACATCATTCACCGATTTATTAACGCGAACAAAAAATGCAACTTTGATATCTGCACGAATGTTGTCTTTACAAATTAAACCATCGTGTTGTTGACGAGTAATATCAATTTTCTTAATCGAAATGTCCATAATTTCCATTTTGTGGAAAACAGGAATTACATACATTCCTTTGTTGAAAGCTACTTGCGATCCACCAACACCAGTACGAACGATGGCTTTTCCTTGCGGAACTTTTTTATAGAAAACGCTTAAAACGACGATGAAAGCAATAAAGATGAAAACGATAACACCAACTGCTAAAAGAATAAAATTTGTCATGAGATTTTTATTATATTTTGATTGATTTAGTGAATAATTAAGATTAAAATTTCTTCGATAAGAAACGAAGTAAGTTGAAATATTAGTGTCATAATAGTGTTAAATGTTGTTTAAGGTTATATGTTTGATGACGAAATAATAATGATTTGAAGGCGATTCGTCGGTGATAATAATGGTATCTCCAAAATTAATTTCTTCGCCATTTTGACTTTTGATGTTAAGCGTAATAATATCTTTCTCGATTTGAAATTCCGCAGAGCCTATTTTATCTCCTGTGATTTTAGATTTTGATTTTCCGACTCTTCCGATAAAATCAGTTTCTTCTTCACCATGATAACCTAATTCTGAATACATTTTAACTAATGGTTTAGTGATCCAATGCATCATAAAATAAGCGATGATGAAAACCGGAATTAAGATTAAAACTGAATACAATCCTAATTTGCTTAATCCAAAAACAATCGAAGAAATAATGGTAATCACCCAACTGATAAATTTGAACAAAGTAATAATCACCATTAACGGAACTTTACCAACATTGATGAATTCTAAACATTTTGCCCAAAAACCTGGTTCGTGATGCACGTCTGCATCAGCATCGTGATCAGCGTCAATTTCGTGGTGGGCATCAACATCATTGATGTCTCCGATATGAAAATCAGAATCTGTTCCAAGATCAATTCCGTCACCAGCTAACAGTTGAAATACCCAATAGACAAGAGAAAATCCCATCAAAATGGTCATAATTCCGTTGGCCAATGGATTAAAAAGAAGGTCTAAAATTTCGGTCATTTAGTGTTAATTTTTAATGTTAAATAGCTCTTCTGAATGTATAATAAATAATTTTCGTTGTGCTGTTGATGGAAAGCGGAGTGGAAGTGATTAATTCCCAGCCTTCATTTCCATATTTATTTAGTAAATCATCCAAAAATGTTTTATCTATTTTGATAGAAAATAAGCCAGCGTTAGGCATTATTTCTATTGTTTTGTATTCATATTTAGATGCCATAGTTTTGATTTTTTAAAAGAGATTAATTTACTAAAAATTTTATAGAAATAATTCACTATAAAAAGTGATTTATTCTTGATTTTTCGACTGAATTTTTAGCTTCAAAGCTTCTAATTCATTTTGAATCAAATCTCCTTTTAAGGTTTCGTTAATTTCGTCATCTGCGGTTTTCGAATTATCCGCTAAACTTCCGTAAGCTTGCGCAAGTGCTTCGTCTTCTTCCACTTTGGCTTTCATACGTTCTAACATGCTAATTGTGCTATTCGCATCAATTTTAGCCATTTGTTTGTTCACTTGTTTTGTGGCATCAGCAACTTTTACACGCGCTTTTAATGTTGTCAATTCATTTTCCCATTTATTAATGTTGAATTTTAGAACTTCGACATTTTTATGGACTTCATTTGCAGATTTTTCATGAATAATTACTTGATTTTCTAATTCAGTAATTTCTTCTAACAATTGATTCTTTAAGCCCAAAGCTTCTTTCGCTAAACTTTCGGCTTGTTCAACTGTAATTTCACTTCGCCCAGCTTTTTCTAACAAAAGAATTGCTTTTCGTTCATAATCTGCAGCTTCTTCTTTCTTTTTGTCGACGCTATTTTGCGAACGAATTGCCATTGCTTTTACCTTTGCGTAAGCCTCTAATGATTGATTAAGATCGTCGCGCATTTCGCGAATTCCTTGTTCTGTCATTTTGATTGGGTCTTCCATTTTTTCGACAACCGAATGTATTTCCGCTTGTCCAATTCTAAAAATACGTTTGAAAATATTCATAGTGATATTGTTTTATTGTTTAGAAAATTCGATTAATTGAGCAGAATATTCGCTCATCAATAAGCTCAAAGAGTTTAACGTTGCTTCAAATTCGTTTTGATCAAGATTCGCAATTTGAAGTGTGTAACGATAAATAACTTTTTTTCCGTCTTCTGTTATTGCAAAAGCACCATGAATGATATCGCGATTTTTCATCAACAACGCTTTTAGCATTTCCAGATTATCATTTGTAATTGTAAATAAATACAACTCGAAAATGATAACAGGTGGTGCAATTCCTACAATCAGATTTTGAACACCATCCAATAAATTTTCAATCATAAAAACACCCTCTTTTTCGTCTTTGTAAGTGATGGTGTAATTGATGTTTTGAATAAAATTTTCAATCTTCGAAAAATAATTCATTTTGTTGTTATTAGTGTTTTTTGTAATTTGTTTCCATAAAATTAAACAATTTGCTAAAATAATTAGCAAATAAAAATGTTAAAATTTTAAATAATGACAAAAATTGGTGAAAATATAAAGAAATTAAGACAAGTTAAGAACTTAACTCAGCAAGCTTTTGCTGATTTGTTCGATGTTAGTAGAGGGAATATTTCATCTTACGAAGAAAAACGTGCAGAGCCACGAATTGAAACGATTTCTCTTATTGCTAAATATTTTAGCATCCCAATAAGTCATTTGATCGAAAAAAACTTAACAGTTAACGAAATATTACACTTTGATAACTATTTTGAGGAAGCTGATATGTTACGAAATGTTAAAAATTTGAGCGCGATTCCTTTTTTATCACGAGAAATAATTCAGTTAAAAAAAGAATTATTTTCTAATATAGAAAATTATCCGTCGATCTATTTTCCAATCTATAATTCGCATCAATTTATTGCGTTAGAATATTCTTCGAATATCGCTTCACCTATCGATTTTACAGAAGAAGAATCGTCTATTTTATTTTTTGAACATTTGGAAGTGGAAAATTTACATTTGGTCAATGATAAATTTGGTTTGTATTTGAATGATGATGAAATTTTTGTTGGGAAGTTTATTCAACAAGAAAATCAGTTGATTTTGGAATTAAATCAATGGAAGCAAATTATTTTTGATGTTGAAAATATTCAGCACTTTTATCAGTTTTATGCTGTTTATAAGAAAGTTTAGAAATAATTTTTATAAGTAAGATTGTTTTCTATATATTAGATGTTTCTACATCGTTTGACTCGCTCAACATGACAAGAAAATCCAATCTAGGCTGATAATTAATGTCATGTCGAGGAATCGAGACATCTCTTCTAAAAACTTATAACTTACTACTCAAGACTTTTAAACTTTAATATAAATCTTCTTTTTATCTAATAAATAAGCTAACAACCAAAAGAAAGCTAAGAAAATTAGCGAATAAACAAATGAACCAATTTCTGGAATTCCAGGAATTTTAGCGCAAACATTTTCGTAAAACCAACCCAATGGTGAAATGAATTTGATTTCTCTTTTGTCGTTTAAACCAGCTTCAATTCTGATTAAACTTAATAATCGAGGTAATAATCCGCTCAAAACAAAGATGAATAAAGGATTTTTTCCAAAAACATCAAAGAATTTCATGAAACCATTTTTTATGCCTAAAATTTCGATGAACCAAATCATAGCGCCAATTGTCAAAATTGCTAAACCAGTTGTGTTGAAAACATAAGAGCTGCTCCAAATCTTTTTATTGTACGGAAAATCCCATTGCCAAACGTAACCAATTGTCAACGCAATTGTTCCTAAAACAAATAAGCCAGCTAACATTTTATATTGCGGATTGTCAGTTTTTGGTAAAGGACGATTCAACCAATTGATATTTCCTTGTTTCTGAATATAATCACCAACCAAATACCCAAATAAAACCTGTGGAATAGTAGAAATTGTACTGAAAATTCCTTCGGGATCAAACGGAACACCTTCTCCTTTGTAAATATGTGCTAAACCTAGCAATTGATTATCGATTTTAGTTCCGATGAAACCTTCTAATGAATAAGGGTCAGAAGTTCCAAGTCCGAAAGTTAAAACCCAATAAAGTAGAAGAATCGCACAACTTATCAATAAAACTTGTTTTTGTTTAAAATAAAAAGCAATCACCGAAGCGAAAAAATAAGCAATTGCAATTCGTTGTAAAACGCCCATTATTCGGATTCCGCTTTTTTCTGAATCTTTCCATGCTTTGAAAATAAGGTCATTATTATCCCACTTGAAAAATGGCCACCAATTGATGAATAATCCAATTCCGAAAATTAGAATTGTTCGTTTTATTACTTTTTGCCAGAAAATTTGTTGAGGTTGTTGTTGCAATTTTGGAATCACAAAAGCCATTGCATTTCCTACAGCAAACAAAAAGAAAGGAAAAACCAAATCTGTTGGCGTACATCCGTGCCATTCTGCATGCTCCAAAGGATCGAACATAGCCGACCAAGTTCCTGGATTATTTACCAAAATCATCAACGCAACAGTTGCGCCACGAAAAACGTCTAATGAATAATAACGAGCTGCTTTCATCTCTTTTGTGTTAATGTTTTAAAGATATAGATTTTTTGAATTTTTAGACAAAATGCTTTTCAAAAAGATACTAGATTATTCCTTACCTTTAATTGTCAATAACAAACAATAAATAAAATGAGAACGGAGTCTGATTTATTAGGAGAGTTACAAGTTCCTGAAACGGCTTATTATGGTGTGCAAACGCAACGTGCTATTAATAATTTCAAAATTTCCAATAATTATTTGTCGCATTATCCCGAATTTGTAAAGGCACTTGGTGTCGTAAAATTAGGAGCTGCGCAAGCCAATCACGAATTAGGAATTTTATCGAAAGAATTATTTGATTCAATTTCTTTTGCTTCAAATGAGTTAATTGCTGGTAAATATACAGAGCAATTTCCGATTGATATGATACAAGGTGGTGCGGGAACTTCTACAAATATGAATGCAAATGAAGTAATTGCAAATATTGCTTTGGAATATTTAGGAAAACAAAAAGGTGAGTATCAATTTTGTTCGCCAAATGATCATGTCAACCTTTCACAATCAACGAATGATGCGTATCCATCTGCTTTGAAATTAGCATTATTTAATATGAACAAGCCTTTGGTTGAGGCATTAACTTCGTTGTATGAGGCACTTGATAAAAAAGGGAAACAATTTGGTAATGTTATAAAAATGGGACGTACGCAATTGCAAGATGCAGTTCCAATGACGCTTGGGCAAGAGTTTGAAGGTTTTTCGAATACATTACATAAAGAAGTTGATAATTTAAACCGAATTGCTGCCGAATTATTAGTGATTAATATGGGTGCAACTGCAATTGGAACTGGATTGAATGCTGTTCCAGGTTATGCACAATTGTGTACAACTAAAATAGCTGAAATCATGAATGAAGATGTTTCGTTGGCTGATAATTTAGTGGAAGCAACTTCGGATACAAGCTCGTTTGTGGATTATTCATCAGCTTTGAAACGTCTTTGTGTGAAATTGTCGAAAATTTGTAATGATTTACGCTTATTAACATCTGGTCCGAGAACAGGTTTGTTCGAGATTAATTTACCTCCAAAACAACCAGGATCTTCGATTATGCCAGGGAAAGTAAATCCAGTAATTCCAGAAGTAGTGAATCAAGTTTGTTTTAAAGTAATTGGAAATGATTTATCAATAACAATGGCTGCCGAAGCTGGTCAATTACAATTAAATGTAATGGAGCCAATAATTGGTTTTTCGATTATGGAATCGATTCAATATTTAACAAATGCGATGAATACGCTACGTGTTGAATGTGTGGATGGAATTACAGCAAACGCAGAACATTTGAAAAATGAAGTACAAAATAGTATTGGAATTGTTACAGCTTTAAATCCTTACATTGGTTACAAAGCAAGTACAAAAATTGCGAAAGAAGCTTTAGAAACAGGAGGAGGTGTATATCAATTGGTCTTAGATCACGGTTTATTGTCGAAAGAACGTTTGGACGAAATCCTTGATCCTAAAAATATGCTTGGTCCACATATCTAGAAGTTGTGAGTTAGTAGTTATGAGTGATAAGTTTTGAAAAAATAAATTAATAATGAAACCTTCGAATCTTCTAAAAATAGAAACATTAAACGATGAATGGCTAGATAAGGATGTGATTATTTTACATGCTTGTTTTCAGATTTTATGCGATTGTATTGAAAAAGAAAATTTATTTACAAGTCATGTTGATTGGATGTATGATGATGAACATAAAAATGCAAAAATTGAAATTGAAAACTTATATAATTGGTGGAATAAACGTAAGCTTGATAATGATAATTTAGAAAAAGATCAATATGAAGAAGATAATCAAATGTTGAAAAAATTAATAGAGTTTAGACAATATCTTTGGACTTGATTTAATTAAAAAATTATGAGTAATGAGTTCAGAGAAAACTTAGAACTTGTTACTCATAACTTAAAACTTATTTTAATATCCGTGTAAATTCACATCATCAGTTGGAAGTAAATCAACTTTTTTACCCATTTTTTTCTGAATGATTTTGAAATGATGCAAATCTTCTTCTGTAATCAAACTAATGGCTTTTCCGTTTGCATTTGCACGACCTGTACGCCCGATTCTGTGCACATAATCTAAAGGCGAACGAGGTAATTCGTAATTAATAACAGTTGGTAAACCTTCGATATGAATTCCGCGTCCAATCAAATCTGTTGCAACCAAAACTTTAATATCACCTAGTTTAAAATCTTCCAAATTATCCATTCTAGCGCCTTGGGATTTCTTACTGTGAATCGCCATTGCAGAGATTTTATTCTTTTTTAATTTTTCTACTAAATTATCTGCAGTTCGTGTCGAAGAAACAAAAACCAAAACTTGTTCTAAGTTTTCAGATTTGATTAAATAACGTAAAAAAGGACCTTTTGTTTCGGCATCAACTTTATAAGCAACTTGTTCGATTTGTTCCAAATCAATTTCTTGTTTTTTGATTTCAACAACAATTGGATCAATACTTAATGTAGATTTTATTTCATCAATTTTATCATTCAAAGTTGCAGAAAATAGAATTGATTGTTTCTTTTTCGGAACACTTTTCAAAATTCGGTTCATCTCATCTCCAAATCCTAATTGGAACATTTTGTCTGCTTCGTCAATCACCAAATATTGCAATTGATCCAATGATAACGCATTATGATCCATCAAATCCAATAAACGACCAGGAGTTGCAATCAAAACTTCAGTTCCATATAAATTCTTCATTTGTGGATTAATTGAAGTTCCACCATAAACAGCTTGTGTTTGTACTTCGCGACGTAAAGCAGTTTGTAATCCTGCAAAAGTTTGTTCAATCTGAACTGCTAATTCACGTGTTGGAACTAAAATTAACGCTTTTATATTACGAGATTTTTCGTACGATTGATGCTGAATTTTTTGTAGCAAAGGCGCAACAAAACACAAGGTTTTTCCAGAACCAGTTTTTGCAATTCCCATCACATCTTTTCCTTTTAAAATAGATGGAATTGTTTCGGTCTGAATTTCAAAAGGTTTTAAAAATCCAAGTTTTGTAATTGCTTTTGATAAATATGGTGATAATCCTAAATTTTCGAATGACATAAATTGATATAAGATTGCAAAGGTAGAGATTAAATCTGAATGAAATTTTAGGAATAATTACTCGTTTAATTATTTTTAATCGTGATGAAAATGAAAGTTTTAAAATCGTTTCTGAAATATTTCTAAAAATCTTTTTAGAAACAGTCAAATTATCGAAATAACGATTGAAAATAGAAATAATTTCTGTTTAAAACTTTATTAAAAGCTTTTTGCTTAATAAAACTATCGTTAACTTTGATTCTTATGAAAAAAGATCAGTCTAAGATAATTCGTGAGCAAGCGCCAAGATCTGCTACTCGCGAGCATTCGGTTCCATTATATTTAACATCAAGTTTTATTTTTGATAGCGCAGAGCAAGGACGTGCAATTTTTGCAGAAGAAGAGCAAGGTATGGTTTATTCACGTTATGCAAATCCAAATACAACAGAGTTTATTAATCGCGTTTGTGCTTTGGAAAAAGCAGATGCAGGTTTAGCTTTTGCTTCGGGAATGGCTGCTGTTTTTGCATCTTTTGCTTCGTATATAAAAAGTGGAGATCATATTGTATCGAGTCGTGCAATTTTTGGTTCTACGCATCAATTAATTACGCAATTATTTCCGCGTTGGGGCGTAACTTATACATATGTAGAAACGCCAAATATCGAGGATTGGGAAAAAGCAATTCAACCAAATACAAAAATTGTTTTCTTAGAATCGCCTTCAAATCCTGGATTAGAATTATTTGATTTAGAATCTTTGGCAAAATTGAAAGAAAAACATCCGAATGTTATTTTTGCAATTGACAATTGTTTCGCAACACCATATTTACAACAACCTTTGCAATTTGGATTTGATTTATCTATTCATTCTGCAACAAAATATATGGACGGACAAGGTCGAGTTTTGGGTGGAGTAGTTGTAGGGGAAGAAGAATTAATCAACGAAATGATGTTTTTTATTCGTCATACAGGTCCAGCGATGTCAGCTTTCAATGCATGGACAATTTCTAAAAGTTTAGAAACTCTGCCGCTTCGTATGGATCGTCATTGTGAAAATGCGTTGGCGTTGGCAGAAGCTTTGGAAAATCATGCTGAAATTGCAGATGTAAAATATCCATTTTTACCATCGCATCCGCAATATGAGTTGGCGAAAAAACAAATGAAAGGCGGGGGTGGAATCGTAACATTTGAAGTGAAAGGAGGAAAAGAACGTGCTTTCAGATTTATTGATGCATTAGAAATGATTTTATATACGTCTAATTTAGGGGATTCGAGATCGATTGCAACGCATCCAGCAACTACAACTCACGCAAAATTATCAGATGCAGAACGTGCAGATTTGGGAATTAGGCCAGGCTCTATTCGTTTATCAGTCGGTTTGGAGGATAAAGTGGATATTATCGAAGATATTTTGCAAGCGTTAGAAAAAACTAAGGTTTAATTAATTTATTGATTAGTTGTTGATTAAATATAAATTTTAATAATTTATTCATTTCAGCACGGACTTTGCTTATTCTAAACGAAAGTTTAGAATATGAAGAAGTTTTTAATTTTTGGTTTTGCGTTGTTTACAATGTCAAGTTATGCGCAAAATAGACCAAATGATGGAAATAATAGAAATGTCGATATTTTAATTGAAAGATCTGATTATTACGGAATATCAAGTAGTCAAAAAAATAAAATAATTGCTTTAAAAAAACAAGCAAGTAAAGATTTCGAAAGAGTTGGAAGAGATCGTAATTTATCTGGTTACGAAAAAGGTAGAAGAAAAAGAGAGATTTCTTACAATTTACAACGTGATATTGATAAAATCTTAAATGATAATCAACGTTATAAATGGTCAAATTCTCATCGTGACGATTATTACAAAGATCGAATTGATGATCGGTTAGAGCGTTTAGAAGACGAATACGAAAGAGATATCAAGCGAATAGAACGTAATTATTCTTACGATAAAAATTTGATGAAACGTAAAAAAGAAATCAGAAAAGCAGAATATAAACGCGCGAAAGAGCGTTTGAAAAATGTGAAAGATTATTATTAAAATAAAAGGATCCAATAATTTATGGATCCTTTTATGTTTTATATTAATTTGATAAAATTTTCTACTTGTTCCTCTGGTGTTGTCCAAGAAGTGACTAATCTAATTGCAGAATTTTCTTCATCAATTTTTTGCCAAATATAAAACTCAAAATCTTGTTGTAGTTTTTCGATAATTGAATTTGGTAAAATAGGGAAAATTTGATTGGAAGATGGTTCTGTCAAAAAGTTGTGACCTTTTGCTGAAATAGCATTTGCTAATTTTTCTGCCATTTGATTGGCGTGTTTTCCCATCTCGAAAAATAAATCATCTCGAAACATTTCCGAAAATTGAATTCCTATCAAACGTCCTTTCGCTAACATTCCGCCTTTTTGCTTAATATGATAACGAAAATCTTCGTCCAATTTTAAATTATTTATCACAATTGCTTCACCTAAAAGTGCACCATTTTTAGTTCCACCAATGTAAAAAACATCTGCAAAATTTGCCATATCTTCTAAGTTTAAATCACATTTAGAAGAAGTTAAAGCAGAAGCTAAACGTGCGCCATCAACAAAAAGGTATAAATTATTTTCTTGGCAAAAATGATAAAGCTTTTGCAATTCCTTTTTTGAATAAACACTTCCAACTTCCGTAGAATTAGAAATATAAACCAATTTTGGCTTTACCATATGCTCGTCCGTATGTGTGGTAAGAATAATCGAAATTTGCTCAGGAGTTATTTTTCCATTATCCGTCGCAATGGTATTTATTTTATGTCCTGTTGCTTCTATCGCGCCCGTTTCGTGAACGGCAATATGCCCGCTTTCGGCTGCAACTACAGATTCGTGTGGTTTTAGAATAGAAGAAATTACAATTAAATTGGCTTGTGTTCCACCAGAAACAAAATGAATTGCTGAATCTTTTTTCAGTCTTTTTTTGATGAACTCTCTTGCTTCATTGCAAAATTCGTCTTCGCCATAACCAATTGTTTGTTCTAAATTTGTATCGATTAATCGTTGCAAAATTGCTGGGTGAGCACCTTCGCTATAATCATTTTTAAAGCTATATTTTTTCAAAATTGAAATCTTAAATTTTGAGAATAAAAGTAGGAGTTTTCCTAATTCTTTCCTATTTTACTATCTATTTTTACCAATTATTTAAACTGAAGTTATGAAGATTTTAGTCGTAGAAGATGAAATAAAATTGCAAGAAACAATTGTTGAGTTTTTAGAAAAGGAAAAGATGATTGTCGAAACAGCAGATAATTATCAGCAAGCTTTGGATAAAATAATTTCGTTCGATTATGATTGCATTTTATTGGATATGATGTTACCAGACGGTGATGGAATGTCTTTGTTGAAGGAATTGAAGAATCTTCGGTGATTATTTTGTCGGCGAAAGATTCGGTTGATGATAAAGTAGAAGGATTATTGGTTGGCGCGGATGATTATTTAGCGAAACCATTTCATTTTGCTGAATTATTGGCTCGAATTAAAGTTGCTTTGCGCAAAAATCTACAAAAAGGAGAGGATGTTTTGAGTTATAAAAATATTCAAATTTTTCCCGAAGATCGTTTGGTAAAAGTAAATAATATCGAACTGAAATTAAACAGAAAGGAATATGATTTGCTGTATTATTTTATGTTGAGACCCGAACGTGTTTTTCAGAAAACGACTTTAGCAGAAAGTGTTTGGGGAGATCATATTGAGCTATCTGATAATTTAGATTTTATTTATTCGCAAATAAAAAATCTAAGGAAAAAAATGAAAGAAGCAAACTCCGAAGCCGATTTACAAGCGGTTTATGGGATTGGTTATAAGTTGATTTAATATGAAAATATCACTAAAAAATTATACATTTCGTTACCTTACATTTTGGTTGCTTATCGTTATTGCGATTTGGGCATTTCTTTTTCATTCCTTGATTTTGGATGAAGTTTATGACAATGTAGATGATGGATTAAAGAATCAAAAAATTGAAATTATTCGAGAAGCTTATCGCGATCCGAATTTATTAAATACAACCGAATTTGGATTAAGTCAATTCAAAATTTCCAAAGTTGATCCAAGTAAATATGATGAAAGAAATCATTTTTCGAATGAGTTAGTTTACATGGGATACGATGATGACATGGAGCCTTATCGTATATTGAGAACTGGTTTTTATGACAAAGAAAATCATCCATATTCATTAGAAATTAGAACCTCAACAGTCGAAGAAGATGAATTGATTTATGATTTGTCTCTTTCTTTGATTGCGTTATACTTTTTTATCTTGATTAGTATATTGTTGATTAATCATTTTGGATTAAAAAAAGCCTTCAAACCTTTTGGACAAATTATTTCTCAATTAAGAAAATATGAAGTGGGAAATAACGAAAAACCAAAACTTGTCGAAACGAATGTGAAAGAATTTTCTTATTTGCAAAAAGAAATTGAGCGAATGATTAATCGAAATGATGAGGTTTTTAATTCACAAAAATTGTTCATCGAAAATGCTTCCCACGAATTGCAAACACCTTTGACAATTGCGCTAAACAAACTTGATTTGCTAATAGAAAATTCAGATTTAAAAGAAAAAGAGGTGATGAGTTTGGTAGAAACCAAGCAAACACTTTGGCGAATGGTGAATCTTAATAAATCGTTGTTAATGTTATCTCGAATCGAGAATAATCAATACAAAAATAATGTTGAAGTTAATTTTACAGCTTTGACAAAAGATTTGATCGAAGATTATGAAGAAATTTTAGAAGCAGAAGAAATTAAATTAGAAACGAATTTTAAGGCAGATTTTATTCTTGATTTTAATATCGATTTAGCGCGAATTTTAATTTCAAATTTGATTCGAAATGCGATCAAACATAATAATGATGAGAAAATTATTAAGATAGAAAGTGATTCAAATCAATTTATAATTTCGAATACAGGGAAAAACGCAACATTGGATTCGAATCTTATTTTTAGTCGTTTTTATAAACAAGGAACAAGTGATGGAAATAATGGCTTGGGGCTTTCGATTGTGGACACGATTATCAAAAATCAACAAAATTTGACGTTACATTACAATTATGAGTTTCCTTTTCATCAATTTATTCTGAAAAAATAAATTATTCCCAAATCTTTCCTAATTCACTTTGCAACTTTGTCTTAATAATTATAAAATCAAACAAAATGAAAAAGTTTTTAAGTGTTATCATGTTAAGTGCAACGTTGATTTCTTTTGCTCAAGATAAAGCGATAAAATATAACCAAGTTCCAAAAATGGGACAGCAATTTATCAACAAATATTTTGGTGTAAAACAAGTTGGTTCTGTGATGTTGGACGACGATTATTTTTCGAAAGAATATAAAGTGTATTTGGCAAATGGAACAAAAGTAGAATTTGATGGAGACGGAGCTTGGAAAGAAGTCGATGGAAAACGAAATGCTATTCCAACAGGATTTATTCCAGCTAAAATTTCGAATTATGTGAAAAGAAGTTTTCCGAATACTACAATAACAAAAATTGAAAGAGACCGAAAAGAAATTGAAGTGAAATTGAACAATGGACTTGAATTAAAATTTGATAAAAACGGAAATTTTAAGAAAATTGATGATTAATAAATAAAATAAAAAACTCC
>NZ_DICC01000028.1:0-8571 GCF_002415215.1 Empedobacter sp. UBA5036 | reverse complement strand
GGAGTTTTTTATTTTATTTATCTCGGCTTTCTAACATTGGTACAAATTTGAAATCTCCAAATTCGTAATGCTCAAATTGATCTTCTGATAATCTCATAATGACAATCATTCGTTGCGATTGTTCACCAACTGGAATCACCATTATTCCTCCAATATTCAATTGTTTTTTTAATTCTTCTGGAATTTCTGGCGCACCAGCTGTTACAATAATTTTATCAAAAGGAGCAAAAGAAGGTAAACCTTTGTAGCCATCTCCATACGTTTGATAACGTGGCTCGAAATTGATTTTTTTCAACATGATTTTCGAGAAATCAAACAAATCTTTTTGTCTTTCAATCGTAAAAACTTCAACACCCAAAGCAACCAAAACAGCAGTTTGATAACCAGAACCAGTTCCGATTTCTAAGACTTTTTCATTAGGCTGAATGTCTAATAATTGTGTCTGAAAAGCAACTGTAAACGGATGCGAAATTGTTTGTCCAGCAGCAATCGGAAAAGCTTCGTCGCGATATGCGAATTCGGTAAAAGCGCTGTCTAAAAATAAATGTCGTGGCACTAAATTAATAGCTTCCAATACGTTTTCATCTTCAATTCCTTTCGAGCGCAACAAATCAACCAACATTTTGCGTCGTCCTCTGTGTTTAAAATCGTCTACAGACATATTCCAAAATTTTTACAAAAATGCATTAAATACAACTTATTCTCATTAATTTTAACGGCAAAATCTACCAAATGTTAAAAGTAGGAGTGATCGGTGCTGGGCACCTTGGAAAAATCCATTTAAAGTTATTAAATCAATCGGAAAGATACGAATTAATTGGCTTCTTTGATTCTTTTGAAGAAAATGGAAAAAAAGTTGAAGCTGAATTTGGGTATAAATATTTTAGTTCGATGGACGAATTGATTGATGCTGTTGATGTTGTCGATATTGTGACACCAACGTTATCACATTATGAAGTGGCATTGAAAGTGATCGAAAAAAATAAACATTTTTTCATCGAAAAACCAGTTACGCATACCTTAGAAGAGGCAGATCATTTGTTGAAATTGACAAATGAAAAAGGTTTGAAAGCGCAAGTTGGACACGTAGAGCGTTTTAATCCTGCATTTACAGCGGCTGCACCTTTTATCGAAGAACCATTGTTTATTGAAACGCATCGTTTGGCAGAATTTAATCCGCGCGGTACAGATGTTCCTGTAGTTTTAGATTTGATGATTCATGATTTAGATGTGATTTTATCGATTGTAAAATCAGAAATTAAATCAATTCATTCGTCTGGAGTTTCGGTAATTAGTGATACACCTGATATTGCAAATGCTCGAATTGAGTTTGAAAATGGTTGTGTGGTGAATGTTTCGACAAGTAGAATGTCAATGAAAAATATGCGAAAAATGCGTGTTTTTCAACGAAATGCGTATATTTCAATTGATTTCTTGACGAAAAAGACTGAAATTATTAAAATGCACAAAGCGCCAGAAAATCCAAGTGAATTTGCGATGATTTTGGAAAACGATAAAGGAGATCGTAGAGAAATTTGTTTTGAACATCCAGAAATTTTACCAAATAATGCAATTTTGGATGAATTAGAAAGCTTTGCAGATTCTATTGTGAATAATTCACCAATTAAAGTTTCGTTACAAGATGGACGAAATGCATTGAAAGTTGCATTGGAGATTATTGCTTATTTTGAAAAAGAACAGCAAGTCATCAAAAATCAAACAATCGAGAAAGAATAAATCGATGTTAGATTTTAGAAGTTCGAATTTCGCTAAACGCATGAATATGATGTGATTTTGAAACAAGTTCAGAATGACGAAAATTTGTCAAGCTGAATTCATTTCAGCTTCTCATTCTGAAAAATCAAATTTCGCAAAACTCATTTCGAACTTCGAATCTCGAAAAAAAATAAATAATAAAAACAAACATACAAAAAGATGAAAAACATTACAGTTATTGGAGCTGGAACGATGGGGAATGGAATTGCTCACGTTTTCGCACAATCAGGATTTGCAGTGAATTTGGTTGACGTTTCTCAAGATAGTTTGGAGCGTGGATTGAAAACAATCGCTGGAAATTTGGAGCGTATGATCGCCAAAGAAAAAATTACGGAAGCTGACAAAACAGCAACTTTAAATAATATTACAACATTTACAGATACTGCGGAAGCGGTAAAAAATGCGGATTTAGTTGTAGAAGCTGCAACAGAAAATTTAGATTTGAAATTGAAAATCTTCAAACAAATTGATGAAGCTGCGCCAGCAAATGCAATTTTAGCGTCTAATACTTCTTCTATTTCGATTACAAAAATTGCGTCTGTTACAAGTCGTCCAAAACAAGTGATTGGAATGCATTTCATGAATCCAGTTCCGATGATGAAATTGGTTGAAATTATTCGTGGTTACGATACAACAGACGAAGTAACGAAAGCGATTATGGAAATGTCAGAAAAATTAGGAAAAGTTCCAGTTGAAGTGAATGATTATCCAGGTTTTATCGCCAATCGTATTTTAATGCCAATGATTAACGAAGCAATTTATTCTTTATATGAAGGAGTTGCGGGCGTGAAAGAAATTGACGAAGTAATGAAATTAGGTATGGCTCATCCAATGGGGCCATTACAATTAGCTGATTTTATTGGTTTAGACGTTTGTTTATCAATCTTAGAAGTATTGTACGATGGTTTCAAAAATCCTAAATACGCGCCTTGTCCATTGTTAGTAAACATGGTAACAGCAGGTAAAAAAGGAGTGAAATCTGGAGAAGGATTCTATGATTATTCAGAATCTAAAAAAGCTGAAAAATTAGCTGCTCAGTTTGCGAAGTAATTAGTTGATTAACTATTGATTTTATTGGGAATTTAATCTAATGAAAACAAATTTTAAAATTATTTCTTTTACAGAAATTGAATTTGAGAATGAAGAAATAGATCTTCATAATTGTTATGATTTTATTTCAAATGAATTGGAAGTGACAGATGAATTTATTAAAATACATTTTGTCATAATAGAAGAAAATACTATTAAAAAAATGAAGTATAATGATTTATATTTTTTAGTAAATAATTATACATATCTAAAACAAATTAAACCTTCTGAAGAATATATTGAAGACGATTCATGTTTATCTGGAATTACATTTTTTGATTCTAATTTACGTGATGAAAATTATTCATTAGTTGATAAAGAATATCCAAATGAAAATGATGACCTAATTTTTACTTTTGAAAGTGAAAGAGTTATTCGGATAAATTCTAAAGAAGTGATTTTAGTTGGGAAATAAACAAAAAGCGTTACTTTTCGGGTAACGCTTTTTATTTTGAAAACTATTTTGATTACTTAATTGCTGCTAAAGCATGTGTGTAATCAGGCTCTTGACCAATTTCAGGAACTTGCTCTGTGTAAGCAACTTCTCCATTTGGATTAATTACCACAACTGCGCGAGAAAATAAACCATTTAATGGTCCATCAACCATTTTTACACCATAAGCATTTGCAAACTCTTCATTTTTGAAATCAGATAAAGTCACTACATTATCCAAACCTTCGGCAGCACAAAAACGAGATAAAGCGAAAGGTAAATCTTTCGAAATACATAACACAACTGTATTTGCAGCAGAAGAAACTTCTTTGTTAAAAGTTCGTACAGATTGCGCACAAACACCAGTGTCAACACTTGGAAAAATATTTAAAACAACATTTTTTCCAGCATAATCAGCCAATGTTTTGTCGCTTAAATCTCCTGCTGTTAAAGCAAAAATCGGCGCTTTTTCACCAATTATAGGTAAATCTCCGCCTGTATGAATAGGATTTCCTTTGAATGTAATTTCAGCCATAATTTTTTATTTTATTCTTAGATTTTTAATGATTAAAAGTAACAAAATTCTACGGAGAAAAAAGTATCTTCGCAACAATAAATTGTTACATTACAAATAACACACAAATATTATGCAACTTTCAAAGCGTTTACAGAATTTGAAACCATCTGCAACTATTGCAATGTCTGCGAAAGCAAGAGAATTAAAATCACAAGGAATCGATGTGATTAGTTTAAGTATTGGAGAACCAGATTTCAATACACCAGATTTTATCAAGGAGGCAGCTAAAAAAGCTATCGACGAAAATTATTCAGGATATCCTCCAATTGCAGGGTATGCAGATTTGAAGGAAACAATTTGTAAGAAGTTTAAACGTGATAACAATATTGAATATACAGCAAATCAAGTTGTTGTTTCTACTGGAGCAAAACAATCTATTTATAATGTTTTACAAGCAATTGTAGACGAAGGAACTGAAGTAATTATTCCAACACCTTATTGGGTTTCTTATTCAGATATCGTAGAATTATCAGGAGGAACGCCAGTTTTTGTGGAAGGAACTTTAGAAGCTGATTTCAAAATTACACCAGCACAATTAAAAGCTGCAATTACAGATAAAACGCGTGCAATTATTTATTCATCTCCTTGTAATCCATCAGGATCAGTTTACACAAGAGAAGAATTGAAAGGTTTGGCTGAGGTTTTAGCAAAATATCCAGATGTGATTATTATTTCGGACGAAATTTATGAGCACATTGTTTATGGAGAAAAAAATGTTTCGATAGCATCTTTCCCAGAAGTTTATAACCAAACAGTAACTGTAAATGGTTTAGCAAAAGCTTTCGCGATGACAGGCTGGAGAATCGGTTTCATTGGAGCGCCAGCTTGGTTAGCAAAAGCATGCGAAACATTACAAGGGCAAGTGACTTCGGGAGCAACATCTATTGCGCAACGTGCGGCAATTACAGCTTTAGAAGCAGATCCAAGCTCTGTTCAATACATGGTTGATGCGTTTGCAGAACGTCGTGAATTGATGTTGGGTTGGGCAAGAGAAATTCCAACGTTCAAAGTAAACGAACCAAAAGGAGCGTTCTATTTATTTCCAGATGTTACGGAAACTTTCGGAAATACATACAATGGCGTTACAATTAACAATGCAGATGATTTGGCTTTATATTTATTAGAACATGCTCAAGTTGCGGTTGTTTCTGGTTCGGCTTTCGGATCTAAAAATTGTATTCGTATCTCGTATGCGGCGTCTGTAGAGGAGTTGAAAGAAGCAATGACACGTATCAAAAATGCTTTAGCATAAGTAGAAAAGCAGATAAAATATCAAAATCCTCAAGTTTTGCTTGAGGATTTTTTTGTAGATGATATTTTCTTCAAAAAAATGTGATTTTAATTTTAATGAATTTCAATTGATTAGCCTATTTAAGCGACTTTTTATTGAAAATATTTCAAAAAAGATTTGTTTTAATCGAAAATAACCTCTTATATTTGCACCACTAAAAACAAGGCGAGGTAGCTCAGATGGTTAGAGCGCAGGATTCATAACCCTGAGGTCGGCAGTTCGATTCTGCTCTTCGCTACAAATTCAAAAGACAAATTCATTATTGAATTTGTCTTTTTTATTATCAATAAATATTATTAGACTTCTGATGATAATCATCGATTAATCCTTTCAAATTCATTAAATTTGCATTCAATTTAGTAACGTTCTAAATAAAATTCAAAAAAATGATTCAAACAGATATAGTTATAATCGGAGCTGGACCAACTGGTCTTTTTGCCGTTTTCGAAGCTGGTTTATTAAAAATGAGATGTCATATTATTGATGCACTTCCTCAACCAGGAGGGCAATTGACAGAATTGTATCCAAAAAAACCAATTTTTGATATTCCTGGTTATCCTTCTGTTGGTGCAGGTGAATTGATTGATAACTTAATGGAGCAAATCAAACAATTTGAGCCAGGTTTTACATTGAACGAACAAGCTGCAACAATCGATAAGCAAGAAGACGGAACTTTTATTGTAACAACAAATAAAGGAACGCAAGTGCAAGGAAAAGCGGTTGCGATTGCAGGTGGTCTTGGATCTTTTGAGCCTCGTAAGCCAATTATCGAAAACATCGAAGCGTATGAAGAAAACGGAGTGGAGTATTTTGTAAAAAATCCTGAACTGTTCCGTGATAAAAAAATCGTAATTGCTGGTGGTGGAGATTCTGCTTTGGATTGGTCGATTTTCTTGGCTGATGTGGCTGCGGAAGTTACGTTGGTACACAGAAGAAATGAGTTCCGTGGAGCGTTAGATTCTGTTGATAAAGTAATTGAATTGAAAAAAGCTGGAAAAATTAATTTGGTTACTCCAGCTGAAATTACTGGAATCAAAGGTGAAGGAAAAGTGGAAAGTTTGGTAATTGAAAAAGAAGGTGAAACTTTTGAACTTGAAACAGATTATTTTATTCCATTGTTTGGTCTTTCTCCAAAACTAGGTCCTATTGCAAATTGGGGATTGGAGATTGAGAAAAATGCAATCAAGGTAAATAATGCGTTAGATTATCAAACAAATATCGAAGGAATTTACGCGATTGGAGACGTAAATACTTATCCAGGAAAATTGAAATTGATTTTATGTGGTTTCCATGAAGCAACGTTAATGTGTCAGTCTGTTTACAATAGAATGAATCCTGGGAAAAAATTTGTCTTGAAATACACAACTGTTTCTGGTGTTGATGGTTTCGACGGGACAAGAAAAGAAGCCGAAAAAGCGGTTGTCAAAGCTATTGACTAATTTTAACAAAATAAATAGAAATATTTTTTAAATCTTTTACGTTTTGCGTAAAAGGTTTTTTTTATTCACATTCACAAGGTTCTCTACTTCGTCTTTTGGCTTCATTGTCCCAAAAAGGATAAAATTTTAATCCAAAATAAAAGTTCGCAGAAGTTAATTTTTTCTGTTTGAAAACGATTGGAATTGCATTATCACTGCCCAAAATCAGAGGGCCAATTCTTACATAACCACCAAACGTTACATTTTCATAATCATAGATAGAAAGGGAAGGTCCAATTCCAAATCCATCTTTTTGGATAGTATAAGACGTTTGTAGCACATTGATACGTTTCAAACTATTTTCAAAAACTGGAATTCGTTGCATCCAATTGAAATTTAAGTAATGATTTTCGATAATTTTTTTACTTAGATTAAGATGTAAACTGGTTGGTAAACCGATTGAAAAATTATTTCCCGTTTTAGATTTTGTCTCATCTCCATAAACTTCTTTGCTCAAAAGTCTTAAATATTGATCAACGCTTTCAAATTTAACTCCATCTAAATTTGGATTATTACGAAGTTGAATTCTTTGTGAAGGATTGTAGAAATGATGGTTATCGCCTCTGAATTTCACTAATCCAACATCTAATAAATTTGCCGAAAATTTGAAATCATATAATTCATCATTCGCTCTTCTGTTCACAAAAGAAATTCCTAAATCTATTCCAACTCCATTTCCTCTATTTCGTAAAACATATTTATCTCGATCAAAATCATAATTGGTAGAATATCCTGCTTTTATATCATAATTTGACGCATAAATATCTAGCTTCTAATGATCAAATGTGCCTGATAAATTTGGTTCTGCTTCTAATTTTATCGCGTTTCTACTTTTGATATAAGCACCATCTAAACCCAAAAGATATTTAATATTTGCCCCAATAATAACTTCAGAAGTATTAGTTGTATACAAATTTGTCGCAACATTTAAGCCTAATTCAGCCCAATTCATTGCATTTGTCTTTGTAGGTTCAAACTCATAATTTTTTGGTTCTATTTCATTCTGATTACTAAAACGAAAATAATTATCTAAATCTTTAATAGAACCTTGTGTACGAAGTCGGGTGAAAATTCCAAGACGATAAGTTTGATTATTAATTTTCTTTTTAAAAGAAACGGAAGGTCCCAGAAAATCATTTTCCAAATGATAAGAAATCGTATTTCTAGTTGCGAAATCTAAAATATTAGAATGCGTTTCTCCTCTTATTCCAGCTTTTATATTTGCTGATTTTGTTTCACCTTTTATTAAACCTAATACGTTTTGATCGGATACGTAAGCGTAATCATTTCTGAATAAAATATCCTCAGAAATAATATTAATATCCCATTTATTCGGGTTAAAATATGAAGTTGTCGGAGAAAAAACACTACCGTTAATCCCGCTATATTGATCATTACTAAAAGATAAAATATTTTGTCCAAACGTAAATCCTGAACAAAAAATAACGGTTAATAAAAGTTTTTTCAAATTGTAAATCTTCAGCAAAAAGTGGATAGTTAAGACCTAAAAATTAAGTTAGTGTTTTCATTAAAACATTAACTTTAATTATGGTAAATTCTAAAAAGAAAACCCCAGAAAATTTTGTAAAAGATATCCGTAATAATACACGAAGAATCTTTTCAGCTGAACAAAAGATATTAATCGTAATGGAAGCTTTACGAGCAGAGACTTCTGTTGCTGAACTATGTCGAAAATATTCGATTTCACAATCTCAATTTTATAAATGGAATAAAGAGTTTTTGGAAGCTGGTAAAAAGCGACTTTCAGGCGATATAACACGTGAAGCAACGAGCGATGATGTTTCTGATTTACGTAAAGAAAATATGCGTTTAAAGGATATTTTAGCCTATTTAGTTGTTCGCTATGATAGCGTAAAAAAAACCTTGGACTCGTTAGATTGATCAATAAATTCAAGAAATATATGCG
>NZ_DICC01000036.1:0-18381 GCF_002415215.1 Empedobacter sp. UBA5036 | reverse complement strand
TCAAAATGCACAACGGGTATTATTTATTAGAAAATCATGAAAATTTGAAAGATTTAAAATACTTATACAAATCTTTCTTTAAATATAAAACTCCTTTAAAATATGGAAAATTAACCCATAACTCAATAAATTGGTATAAGACTCTTATTGATAGTTATGATTCTGACAATTATGATTTAAAATATAATGAAATAGTTAATAAATTAAACAAATTTTATATAACTGCTTCTGGTAATCCAAGAAAATATATTGATAATACTATTGATTTATTTAAAGAATTATTAGACAAAGAAATTATAAATTTAGACAAGAAGACTATTTCTTAATATATTATATAAAATTCACTAAAAAAAAGCTCCTTATCAGGAGCTTTAGTTTTTATGCGACATTATTGATAAACTCTTTTTCGAGGATACCGTCTACTATTTTTTCAACCTTATCGATGTTTGCTTTTAGTAATTCGTTGTCTTCTATTTGTTCTATTTCGTGGAACTGTACATGTTTGTTAAACTCTTGCAGTTTGGCGTAATAACGTTTCAATTCTGCTTTGTTGAACAAGTTTCCATTCTTCACATAAATCACATGTATTTTTGATTTGATGTATTGCGAAACTTGCAATATATCGCCTCTATTGCGTGATATATCTATCGAATAAAAAATAGATTTCAGGTATTCGCTTTTAGCTGTTGGCTCTTTTACCAACCAATCTGTAGTCTTAGGACTTGCTGCTATCGGAATAATATTCAGCACCTTATTTGGATACAAACATGCCATTTCCCACGCTAATCCTCCACCTAAATCTGCACCAATAATGGCAAAAATCTCGTCTACTTCCAATT
This sequence comes from Empedobacter sp. UBA5036, assembly GCF_002415215.1. Taxonomy (NCBI): domain Bacteria; kingdom Pseudomonadati; phylum Bacteroidota; class Flavobacteriia; order Flavobacteriales; family Weeksellaceae; genus Empedobacter; species Empedobacter sp. UBA5036. Next base: position 17,542 of record NZ_DICC01000036.1, on the reverse strand, counting down.
CAAATAACGTCAACCAAAACAATACCGCTACATCGCGTGCTGTAATGTGATCGCGTGGAATATAGTCGTACTTTATGGTTTCGGAAACGCCATTTCCAGGAATATCTATACAGATTACCGTATACTCATTAAGATCAATTGCTTTGTTTTTCCCCATGACTCCATCCCAATGATAGGTACAATCTGAATCTCCATGTAAGGAATGGTTAATCAAAATGACTGGAGCTGTTCCTAATGGAAGTCCAAAAAGTTGAAATGTTACCGAAACATTGTTTAAGATTGTGTTGTCCTCTAAGGGCCAAACTGGGATCGTTACTTGTTGTAAACTTTGCATTGTTTTTAATTTTATATTGGTAATTGTTGTTTTTGTTTAAAAAAAATCCCCATCGAAAATCGACGGGGAAACCTAAAATATATTAAAAAATAAAATCTCTTTTTAGTATACATGACTTTCCCACGTCTGGATATTCCAAACCTGTTTGCGAATCGACATATATAAGCACGTAAACTTCATTTTTTAATTACTTTGTTATTCAAATGTATAAAATAATTTTCGGCAAACAATTAAATTTATCTTAATTATTTGTAAAATTTTCTAAATCTCTATTTTTAATAGCGAAGTAGTCCCCCTAAACTTGTTTCAGGGTCGCATTTAATTCAAAACATAAAAATTTTAACCACATAGAGACATAGAAATAGATTCCTCGATACCTTGGAATAACAAACTACCATTGGTAACTGTCATGTTGAGCTTGCCGAAACATCTTCTACTGGAAAAGTTTAGATTCTTCATTCCGCTAAAGCTACATTCAGAATGACAATACGTGAAAAATATCTCCTTGAGGAGATTATAGAGGTGTTTTCTTAATGAGAAGTTGAAATGAATTCAACTTGACGGACTCCTTAAGTCACCCTGAACTTGTTTCAGGGTCACATCTAATTCAGAACATAAAAGTTTTAACCACATAGAAACATAGAAATAGATTCCTCGATACCTTGGAATAACAAACTACCATTAGTAACTGTCATGTTGAGCTTGCCGAAACATCTTCTACTGGAAAAGTTTAGATTCTTCATTCCGCTAAAGCTACATTCAGAATGACATCTACTGTCTTGTTGAGCTTGCCGAAACATCTTTTTTTGAGTGCGAAGCTGAAATAAATTTAGCTTGACTAGAAGTATTTATTTAACTCTAAATAATCGTTTTAAAATAAAATTATTAGAATAGATTACTACATATTCAATTTTTTATGTAGTTTTACACCGTATTTCGAATCGTAGAAAACGATACCAACCGAGAGGAGTCTCCACGGTGGTAAAACAATACGGGAGTTCATCCAAAAACAACGAAAAATCCCCTATTATCGAAATACAATAATTGTTTTATTTTAACTATTTATTGTATGTCACAAAACATTTCTGAGCTTAATTTAGCTCCTATATCAGATGAAAAATTGGTCGATTTTATCAATCAACAATTGCCTATTACAGTTCCTGCGCTAAAAGATCATATTATCGAAGAATTCAAGAAAAGAAGTTTGGATTATCGCCATCTATACAATGTAAAAACAGATGAATTGAACATTAAACTTCCGCTTAGTTTAATCGACGGTTGCTTGTTCGAACGTAATATTCCCAAACCGCCTTTGGTAGGTAATTTCTACGCTGTTGTACATAGATTGAGAAACTTTTTGCAACATAGCAAAGAATTGAACGGAAAACGCCTTAAAACGTTTCATTATATCTTCGATCAACTTTATTTACCTTATGAATTGATTGATATTATTTCGGAAGAAGATGTCAAAAATCTAACTGAAGATGATGTATTTATTACTTTCAAAAACTCGAAACAACATTTCCCGAATGATAAGATTATCAATAATATTCCGAAAAATAATTTATTGATTACCGTCGACAAAGGGAATTATTATCGCGGTTTGGATAAAGTAATTTTGTCGCATCAAAATACAATTATCAAAGAAGAAAACTTGAATAACGTAACTGCATAACTGAAATTGCTTTCGACAAATCTCTATATTTGTTGAAAGCAATTTTATATGACGCCAGAAAAAAGAGAATTAGTAGAAGCAAGTTTTAATCGTTCGGAAACCTTAAAATTTTATAACGCATCACTTATCGAATGCGAAACGGACTATGTTTCGATTAAGATTCCGAAACAAGAAATGATGACACGTAAGCACGGAATGTTTAATGGTGCTATGATTGCTTCTTTGGTTGATGTTTCATCTGGTTATGCTGCTGTTTCTCACTATGACGACGATTGTTATGTGGTAACAGTTGAGTTAAAGGTGAATTATTTACGACCTGCTTTGGGTGGCTATTTACTATCAAAAGCCTATGTGATAAAAGGCGGAAAAAAGATAAGCACCATACGCACAGAGATTTTTGTAGTTGACGAAACAACGAACAAAGAAACGCATGTGGCTACTTCTTTGGTAACTATGATGAGAATAAAATGATGCAAAATTTTCTTACCATTGATTATTTAGAACACGGAAATGAAATACAACACAATGTGTTTCATTTGTTGCGCAATCATCAAATTTTAGAAAAACTTGACACATACAAACCTATTGTAGTAGGTACAATTCCGATTGAAATCAATATTGAAAATAGTGACATTGATATTATTGGTGAAACATCTAATTTTGAAAACGCTACAAATCATTTAACCGAGAATTTTTCTCATTATTTTGAATTTAAAATCAATCAATTAATAAACAATAACGAAATTTGTTTGACTTGTAATTTTAGAATTGATACGTTTGAAATTGAGATTTATTTAGAGAATAAGATTCCAACCGAACAAAATGCCTATCGACATATGCTCATTGAGGCGAAACTACTTGAAAAATTTGACGAACCATTCAAAAACAAAATCATCGAACTTAAAAAGAATGGGTACAAAACTGAACCTGCTTTTGCAAAAGTTCTTGAGTTAAAAGGTAATCCATATCTCGCCTTATTGGAGTATGAAGTAGATTAAACAGTTTTCTTATAACGCAATTAATTAAATCAATTCAACTTGTTATTTTCTTCTTTTTTGTTGATTTAATTTTATAAAAAATCGCAGAATGAAAATAAGAGAATTACAATTGTTTACAAATGAGCTAGAAAAAACAAAATCATTTTATACAACTATTCTAGCTTTTGAGTTAATTGAAGAAACCGATAATCAGTTTAGTTTACAAGTTGGTTGGACAAGATTAACTTTTGTAAAATCGAATGAAGAATATATTTAGCTTATGAGAACTAAGCAGAATTTGATCAACATTCTATTTTTGGAATTTCTGAAATTGGTTTACCTACAACTTATATTGAAGCAACTAATCATATATTATAATAGAAAACAACATCTAAATTCTGAAAAGGAGATTTTGATACTTTTGGTACTAATGGCTCAGATGAAGGGAAAATATTATTACTAAATTATTTTATTAAAACAACTTAGTTTCCTACAACTGATACAATAATTCCTGCTCCATTTACAGCTATTTTGGAAAATGAAAATCATTATTCAAAAGTAATTTTAGATAATAATAAATTAAATATATCTAATCTTGCCATTTTATAAAAAATAAGCATTGAATAAAAAGTGATATCTTAAGGGTAAAAAAAATTTGGATTGTAACTTTGCATTCCAAATATCTAAAAATGGTAAACTTTATATTAATCGCAGTCTGTATAATCGCGGGAATGGTGTTTAAAGCAACAAAATCTATACATCCTGATGCTCATAAAGGGATCAATACATGGATCTTATATTTAGCTTTACCAGCAGTCTCGTTTAAGTATTTACCAAAAGTAGAATGGTCGCAAGAAATGTTATTTCCTATCTTTTCTACTGTCATTATTGCCGTTGGAAGTTTGTTTTACATGAAATTCTACAGCAAAGCAAAAGGATATTCGGAGAGATCGAGAAGAACATTGGAATTGGCAAGCGGCTATAGCAATACCTCTTTTATTGGTTTCCCTTTGATCTCAGCATTTTATGGAGAAAAATATTTAAGTATTGCGATTATTTGTGATCAAACCATGTTTTTGTGCTTGTCAACCATCGGAATAGTTTCTGCATTAAAAGGAGGAAGCAATGGATCTGGAGCAATAGATTCTAAATTTATCTTGAAACGATTATTTACTTTCCCCCCATTTTTAGGTTGTATTAGTGCATTGATTTTATCTCAATTTATCGACTTATCTCCTGCCGAACCTTTCTTCGACAAATTAGCTGCAACCGTAGGTCCATTGGCTTTATTTTCGGTTGGATTGCAATTAAAGTTTAATGGTTGGAGAAAATTATGGTCACAAATTTCGATGTCTATGGTTTACAAATTAATGATTGCGCCTGCAGTTGTAATGCTTTTAGCCATCGTAATTGGAATAAAAGGTGATGTGGCTAAAATCTCTATTTTTGAAGCTGCAATGCCTACATTAGTGACATCGAGTATTATTGCGGAACAATTTAAACTCAACACCAAACTAACCAATTTGATTATTGGTATCAGTATTATTGTAGGCTTTTTTACAGCTGCTTTTTGGTATGAAATGATACAATTGTTTATTCAGTAGATTTACATATTACGGTTTTTATTAGAATTAAGATAAATTTTATCTTCTAAAACCTTATTCTCGATACAAAATTCTAAAAAGAATCTCATTCGAATTGACGGTTTTATTTCAATACTTCTTCTAAAAACAATAATGTATGTTCCCAAGCTCTATCTGCCATTACTTTATTATAATCAGGTGATTCTGGATTGGTAAACGTGTGTTTTGAATTTGCGTAAGTTATCATTTGCCAATCTGTTTTTCCTTCGTTCATTTCAATTACTAAATTCGAAATATCTTCGGGTTTTACAGATTCATCTTCAGCAGGATGTTCAATCAAAACTTTTGTTTTAAGAGGAATATTTTTTCGAGCCGAATCTTTTGCTAATCCACCATGAATAGAAACAACGCCAACAACAGCTAATTGCACACGAGCAGCTTCTAATGCGCCTGTTCCTCCAAAACAATAACCAATTACAGCAATTTTACTTGGATCTGCACCAGCTTTGATTAACTCTTTCAACGCCAAATCAATTCGTTTTTGATAAGCTGCATAATCAGACTTGTATTTTCCTGCTATTTTAGCCGCTTCCGCATTATCTTTCGGATTGTTTCCTTCTCCATAAATATCCGCAACAAACGCAATATAGCCTTCTTTTGCTAAATCTATTGCAGCTTGTTTTGCTTCGTTATCAGCTCCTTTCCAAGCCGGTAAAATCAAAACTCCTGGACTTTTCTTTGTCGTATTATCAGTTACTAAACCGTTCAATTTTTGCGAACCATCTTTATAAGCAACTTGTTTTAGGTTTTGCGCATTTGTCGTATTCATCATCAATACAATTAAAAATAAACATTGAATTACATTTTTCATCTACTAAAAAATTTAAGACATTAAGATAAAAAGAACTAATTTTATATCGGATATTGAATTGAATATTTAACACAATTAGCATGGAACTTATTACATTAAAAACATTTGAAAGCCCTATTGAAGCACATATTTTACGTTCGAAATTAGAAAGTGAACAAATTGATGCTTTTGTTTTTGATGAACATTCGGTTGGTATGAATCAGTTTTTATCGAATGCAATTGGTGGTGTGAAAGTAAAAATTAAGAAAGAAGATACTGATCGTGCCATGAAAGTATTGGAAGAAATTGATGCTTCAAATTACACCAATGATTTGGACGAAATTCTTGTTTGCCCAAAGTGTGGAAGCAATGAGTATTACAGCAATTACAAGTCGATGAAAGGTGGAAAAGGCTTACTTTCTTTATTATCTTCTATCATATTTTGGGTTTACCCTATTTACTACAAAAACGTGTTCAAATGCAAGAAATGTGGTGAAGAATTTAATGGTTTACAATAAAAAAAGAACGACAATTTCTTGCCGTTCTTTATGAACAAAAATATATGATTTTTATTGATTAAATTGTCCAACGCAATAAGCTTGCTCCCCAAGAGAAACCTGCGCCAAAGGCTGTCAACATCAATAAATCTCCTTTCTTTAATTTTGATGTATTTTCCCAAATACACAACGGAATTGTCGCTGCAATTGTGTTTCCGTAATTTTCAATATTGATTAAAGTTTTACCTTCTTCAATATTAATTTCATTACCAACAGCGTCAATAATTCGTTTATTCGCTTGATGCGGAACCAACCAATTTACATCTTCAACAGAAAAATCGTTGCGTTTCAAAACATTGACACAGGTATCACTCATTGATTGAATTGCATTTTTGAATACAATTTTTCCATCTTGTCTAATGTAACGCTTCTCATCAACCAACAACTGTGAACTCGCTGGATACAAAGAACCACCTCCTTCTATATTCAAGAATTCTTTTCCAGTTCCGTTACTCAGTAACAAAGCATCTAAAATTCCTTCTTCGTTTGTAGGCTCTAACCAAACCACTCCTGCACCGTCTCCAAACAAAATATTTGTCGAACGATCTTTGATGTCTACATACGCACTGATTTTATCCGCACCAATGACCAGAACATTTTTGTAACGACTACTTTCAATCAACGAAGCGCCCATGTCCAACGCATATAAAAATCCAGAACAAGCCGCATTCATATCAAATGCCCAAACATTCTCTATTCCTAATTTTTCGCATACAATATTCGCTGTAGCAGGCATCAACATATCTGGTGTAGAAGTCGCAACAATCAACGCATCAACATCTTTGATGTCTTTTTTGTATGTATCAATTAAATTCTCAATTGCACTAACCGCCATATCAGAAGTCGCTAAACCTTCCTCTAAAATACGACGTTCTTTAATTCCCGTTCTTTTTACAATCCATTCATCAGAAGTGTCTGTAATCTTTTCTAAATCGGAATTAGTTCGTTTATTCTCTGGCACATAACCACCTATTGCTGAAATATGTGCAAATATTTTTTTTGTAAAATCTACCACCATAAAATTCTTTTCATTCAAATCTCATGTATCGATTATCTACTAAAAGACGCATCAATTAAAATTTGAGCAACAAAGGTCTATTCAATTTAACAAATTAGTTAGCGAAATAAACGTAATAATATGTCAGAAAGACGTTTTTAGAAAGTTTTCACATTTACATTGATTTACATCAATTATTAATTAGAAGCTATGAAAGTTCTTGGAGAAACACCGGCATAATTTTTGAAAAATTTACTAAAAACTGAGGTATCTATAAAATTTAATTCTGTCACAACATCAGAAACACTATTTTTTGGGTTCTTTAGCAAGACTTTTGCCTCTAATACAATGGCTTCAGCAATGATTTGTTTGGGTGATTTATTAAAGACTTCGACAATAATTTTAGTCAAATGTTTACGACTAATAAACATTTCATCTGCATAAAATTGTACATTACGCTGACGACGAAAATGAGTTGAAACTAAATACAAAAACTGCTTAGCCAATTCCTCCTTTCTGACTTCTTTCGTTGTACTTTTTGCCGTTACAGCTTGGTTGTAGTAATTTCCCATCTCATACATCATAACTGAAAAGTGATGTAAAACCAAATCTTTTGCAAAGATATTTTCATTCTTGATGGTATATTTACTAATCTTATTCAGATTGTAGCGCATATCACGTACAATCTTTTTATCTAAAGAAATGATTTTAGGATATTTGGACGATAAAAATTCTACTAAATTATTGGATTTCACGTGAAAACCAGCTTCAATAATCAAATCTGAATCAATAAAGATTGCTTGAACAGCAAAATCAGCCGAATGCTCTATAATCTCGAACAACTGACCTGGAAGAACCACAATAATATCATCACGTTTGATCAATGTTGGTTCTAAATTTACCGTGATTTCACATGTTCCTGCAGTAATTAAAATCAACCCAAGCGAAGTAAACTTATAAGGTTTTCGTTTTACAAAATAATAATTGTTTTCAGGACCTACATCAAAGATTGCTAACCGACGATCGGTAGCTTCTTCTTTGTAAGTTCTTAAAATATTATTAATTGAATAAAGTTGAATATAATCACTCATTTTTAGCTTTTATTATTTCTAATACAATGTTAAAAGATTTTTTTGACAAGTAAAAACACAAATGCGTCTTTTTAACAAAATCTTACGTCATTTTGGTATATCTAATAACCTCTTTCTAATGAAACTTCATTCAATAAAGTTTCGTTATTTTTCATTCTGTTGTAGTTATCTGCAACTTGTTTTAGAGCAGTTGTTGCATTTGTAACACTCGCAATATGAGGTGTTACATAAACATTTTCATTCGTCCAAAAAGGGTGATTTTCTGGTAAAGGTTCTTCTACAAAAACATCTAAATAAGCCTCTTTTATTTGTTTTTCTTCGATTGCAATTAATAAATCCTTTTCGACCAAATGTGCTCCACGACCAACATTAATCAAAACTGCATGAACTGAACATTCTTTAAAAAAGTCTTTATTCAAAATACCTTCTGTATCATCTGTCAAAGGCAAAATATTGACAATAAAATTAGTTTTAGAAATCGCAGCATTCAAGCCTTCTTTTCCAGAAAAAGATTCTACTCCATTTATATTTTTTGGCGAATTCGACCAACCTTTGACTTGAAAACCTAACGCAACAAATTGCTCTGCTACTAACTTTCCGATTTCACCTAATCCTAAAATAGTAATAGTTGTTTCCTTGATATTTTGATAAATAGTAGGCTTCCACTCTTTACGAACTTGATCTTTATAATACGTCAATAGATTTTTCATTGAAGTCATAACACAAGCCAAAACATGCTCAAACATTTCTTGCTTCAAAGCAGGATCAACAATACGTGTTACCTTTATTGAATCTGGAATTTTGGTATGCAACAAATGGTCAATTCCTGCTCCAACAGATTGTACAACTTTTAGATTTGGAAATTCAGCCACATAATTTTTGTGCGGTTTCCAAGTTGCAATAAATTCTACATCTTCTAGATTTGAGATATTTGGATAAACTTCAACTTTCGTATCTGGCAACAATTCTTGTAAATTTCTTTGCCATTCTTCTGTTGATTTTTGATTGAATATTAAGGCTAAACTCATAATTGATTACTTTTAAAACAAATGTAAATAACTCCAAATTAATCACACATTAAATTTGACGATTTGTCAGATTTCTTACATTTGGATTAGAATTTGAAAGAGTTCAAACAAATATATTTTAACTAAAAAAATACACTATAAATGACAAATCCGTTATTAGAAAAATTTGAAACACCTTTTGAAAGTGCTCCTTTTTCTAAAATCAAAAATGAAGATTACAAACCTGCTTTTATCCAAACAATTGAAGAGGCGAAAGCAGAAATAGATGCAATTACTGCGAATCCTGAAGCGCCAACTTTTGCAAATACAATTGAAGCAATGGAACTTTCTGGTGAAAAATTAGGACGAATTTCTTCTATTTTCTTCAACCTTAATTCTGCTGAAACGAATGATGAAATTCAAGAAATTGCACAAGAAGTTTCGCCTTTATTATCTGAATTTGGAAATGATGTTCGCTTAAATCAAGATTTATTTGAACGAATTAAAATCGTTTATAATCAAAAGGAATCGTTGATTTTAACCGATGAACAAGCTTATTTATTAGAAAAAAAATACAAAGGTTTTTCTAGAAATGGTGCAAACCTAAACGAAGAAGACAAAAATAAATTACGCGAAATAGACAAACAGCTTTCGATGTTATCGTTGCAATTTGGACAAAATGTTTTGGCTGAAACAAATGCATACGAATTGATTATTACTGATGAAAATGATTTGAAAGGTTTACCTCAATATGCTATTGATCAAGCAAAAGCCGATGCAGAACAAAAAAATCACGAAGGTTGGTTGATTACGTTGCAAGCACCAAGCTATATTCCATTTATGCAATACGCAGAAAACCGTGAATTAAGAGAAAAATTGTTTAGAGCAAATGGTGTAAAAGCTTATCAAAATAATGAATTTAATAACGAAGAAAATGTCAAAAATATCGTAAAACTTCGTCACGAACGTGCTAAAATATTAGGTTATAAAACGCATGCTGATTATGTTTTGGAAGAACGTATGGCAAAAACACCAACAACTGTTTTAGATTTCTTGAATGATTTATTAACGAAAGCAAAACCATTTGCGGAAAAAGAAATTGAGGAATTAACTGCATTTGCAAAAGAAACTGATGGGATTGAAACATTGCAACGTTGGGATCATGCGTACTATGCTGAAAAACTAAAACAGAAAAAATTCAGTCTTTCTGACGAAGAATTGAAACCTTATTTTCAGTTAGAAAATGTGATTCAAGGAGCTTTTGATGTGGCGACAAAATTATATGGAATTACATTTAAAGAAATTCATAATATTGATAAATACAACGATGAAGTAACAACTTATGAAGTTCTAGATAAAAATGGAGCGTTCTTAAGTTTATTGTATGCAGACTTTTTCCCGCGTGCAGGAAAACGCCCTGGTGCTTGGATGACAAGTTACAGAGAAGCCTCTAATGTGAATGGAAATACCAAACGTCCGCACGTTTCGATTGTTTGTAATTTTACAAAACCAACGAAAGACACCCCGTCATTATTGACATTTCAGGAAGTGACAACATTGTTCCACGAATTTGGACATGCGCTACACGGAATGTTACCAAATACAACGTACGAAAGTCTTTCTGGAACAAATGTTTATTGGGATTTTGTTGAATTACCCTCTCAATTTTACGAAAACTTTTGTTACGAACCAGAAGCTTTAAAATTATTTGCAAAACATTATCAAACAGGAGAAATTATTCCGCAAGAATTAATTGAAAAAGTAAAAGCTTCTTCAAGTTTTATGGAAGGTTATCAAACTGTTCGTCAATTGAGTTTTGGATTATTGGATATGGCTTATCATGCGAATGATTTGGCTGAAATCAATGATTTACAACAATTTGAAAAAGAAACTTTCAAACAAACAGAGTTGTATCCAGAAATTGATAAAAATATGATGAGTACATCCTTCTCTCATATTTTTCAAGGTGGATATTCATCTGGTTATTATTCATATAAATGGGCAGAAGTTTTGGATGCAGATGCCTTTGCATTCTTCCAAGAAACTGGAATTTTCAATCCAGAAACAGCTCAAAAATTCTATAAACTTTTATCATCTGGAGGAACAGTAGAACCGATGAAATTGTACGAAGAATTTAGAGGTCATAAACCAACAGCAGATGCTTTATTAAAGCGTGCTGGATTAGTATAAATTGAAAATCCGACTACAAAAAGTAGTCGGATTTTTTTATAATATCATTGTTTAATTAATGTAAACTTTCCTCGTGTTGCGACAAATCTAATCCTTCGAACTCTGCTCTATCACTCACACGTAAGTGAATCATTTTATCCGTAATATAAAATAAAGCAATCGCACCGAAAAAAGTAAATAACGAGACAAACAACAAAGCAATCATATGATGTGCAAACACATCCACCCCGCCATGTAACAAACTCGCATTTTCACCATGTGCAAAAATAGCTGTCAAAATCATTCCCATTATTCCTCCGACACCATGACATGCAAAAACATCTAAAGTATCGTCAACTCGTTTTAATACTTTCCAATGAACCATTACATTTGAGACAATAGCAGTAATAAAGCCAAAAAATATACTTTCAGGAATTGTAACAAATCCACAAGCTGGAGTGATTGCTACTAATCCAACTACAGCCCCTATACATGCTCCCATAGCAGAAACGCTACGACCATTAATTCTATCAAAAAGTATCCATGTCATCATTCCAGAAGCAGAAGCAATTGTTGTTGTTCCGAAAGCTAAAGCTGCTGTGGCATTTGCTCCCAAAGCTGAACCAGCATTGAAACCAAACCATCCGAACCATAACATTCCTGTTCCAAGCATAACAAATGGAATATTTGCAGGTTTGTGTTCTCTGTTTTTACGTTTACCTATCACCAAAGCTCCTGCTAATGCTGCAAATCCTGCACTCATATGAACAACAGTTCCTCCAGCAAAATCTTTTACGCCAAAATATTTATTCAATAAACCTTCTGGATGCCAAACCATATGACAAAGCGGTGTGTAAATGATTAAACTAAATAAAATCATAAATAACAAATATGAAATAAAACGCACTCTTTCAGCAAAAGAACCTGTTACAAGCGCTGGTGTAATGACTGCAAATTTCATTTGAAACAATGCAAATAAGACAAATGGAATTGTAGATGCCATCTCTTTGTGTGGAAATGCCCCGACATGATTAAAAAATGGATAACTTAATGGATTACCAATAATTCCGTAATGTTCTCCATTTATTGTAAAACCGATTGATTCGCCAAAAGACAGTGAAAACCCAACTACAACCCACAAAATAGAAATCACACCTAAGGCAATAAAACTTTGCAACATGGTAGAAATAACATTTCGTTTCCCCACCATTCCTCCATAAAAAAATGATAAACCTGGCGTCATCAATAACACCAATCCTGCAGCTGCTAAAATCCAGGCGACATCTGAATTTACAATATTTTCTTCGCTAAGGAATTCTCCTGTATTTGAAATATCTACAACTGGTTTCCAAAATAATCCAGCGAATGCAACTAGTGTTATAATTGCAAAAGCTACTTTCCATTTTAATCCAACTTTCATAAGTTTTTAATTTTAACCCTATCAAAATTAGATTATTTTTATATAAAATCATTTATTTTTAATTACACCCTATAAAAATTAGGGGTTAAAATATTAATTTTACACTTTAAACATAGTTGCCCTATACAAATTCATAAAAAAAGATTCCAAAAAAGGAATCTTTTTATCAATTTGATTATTTAGTTTTTTTAAATTCTATCTAAAATATTCAATTATGTTAAATTCTGAATAATTTTCTGAAAAGCTTTTCTTGGGCTTCCATCAAAATAAACTTCGCCACAATAATGATAACCTAACTTTTCAAAAACACGCAACATTCCAATATTATCAAAGTTGGTATCAACTTTTATATTCTGTATTTTCTTTATAATTGCTATTTTTTCAATTTCATCCATCGTCCAAGTTCCTAAACCTTTTATCTTAACATCTTGTGCAACAGCCAATCGATGTATGACAATATATGGATCATCATTCATCCATTTTCCTTCAATTGCTGTATAAGCAGGTTCTATCTCATCAATAATTGCAACATATCCTATGATTAGATTATCAACATTCTCAATTATATAACCAAAACCATTTGAGATATCATTTTTTACAACATCTAGATTTGGATAACCATTTTGCCATTGATTACTTCCCTCCTCTTTTCTTTTCTCAATTGCTTGTTGCAAAATTTCCCAAATTCTATCTGCATCATTCAAAATAGCTTGACGTAAATTTAATCCAGTCTCCATATCTTATTTTTATTTTCAATATAAGTTATTTTTAAGCAAATCATAAGTTTTGATATTTAATTTTTTGATAAATTAATAGAACTAAACAATGTCATACAAACATGAGGTTTCCAAAATCTATAAAATATGTAAAAATACCTTGGCAACAAGTTTTAGCAATACTTATTTTATTACTCGCATTTGTATTTTTCAGAAGCGAACGCAAAGAAATGATGCAAATTATTCCGAGTATTCAAAGCGCAAAACCTATTTGGCTATTGATCGGTTTCGGAATAACGATTCTCTATATTTCGCTGCAAGCTGCAATGTATATCACAAGTTTCAAAGCAGTTGGTTTACCTCTTAAATTTTGGGACGCTGTCAATTTATTTCTCAAACGAAATTTTATCAGTGTTTTTCTACCAGCGGGCGGAATTAGTTCTTTGGCTTATTTACCCAAACAAATCAAAAAGCAACAATTTGAAACAAATAAAATCATTCAGGCAAGTTCTATTTATGGTTTTATTGGATTATTAACGGTTTTCATCATTGGCGTTCCTATCATTATTTATAGTATTTACGTCAACAAATATTTTAATGATTCGTGGATATCATTAGTCATTTTGGGCATAATTTTAATTCTAGTTTATTTCATTTATAACTCATTCAAAACCAAAAATAAATTCTATCAAATTATAGAAAATAAATTTCCAAAGATTACGGAAGAAATCAATCCAATTTTTGAAGCTTCTTTAGACAGGAAAAATATTAATTTCACGATTCTAATTTCGACAATCATCGAAATTACTGGGATTTTACATGTCTACATCGCAATGTTAGCGTTAGGCATTCAACCCACTTTTGATGCGGCGGCTTTGGCATATACGATTTCTGTTTTATTGATGATTATTTCGCCATTTTTGAGAGGTTTGGGCGCTGTAGAATTTACGATGGTGTATATTTTAACACAATTCGGTTATTCTCATAACCAAGGTTTAGCTACAACTTTATTGTATCGCGTTTTCGAATTTTGGCTGCCTTTAGGTTTTGGATGTTTGAGTTTTATGTGGCGTGGAAGAAAACTATTTGCGCGAATTTTTCCTGCTGTTATGATTTTTACATTAGGAATGATTAATATAATTTCAGTCATCACTCCTCCTCTTGCAGAACGTTTGCATTTCGAAAAATTATATTTACCAACCGAATTCATGCATCTTTCAAAATTGATGATTCTATTTATCGGAATTGCTTTATTGATTACATCATCTTATCTCATCAAAGGATTAAAATCTGCATGGGTTTTTGCTTTAATATTTGCTATACTTTCCTTTTTCGGAAATATATTCAAAGCATTGGATTACGAAGAAGCTGGATTCGCATTTTTGACCATTGTACTATTAATTTACAGCAGAAATCAATACCCATTGAAAACAAATTTGAAAAGATTAAGACAGGGATTCTCGATTTTTTTATTAGCATTTTTTGCTATTTTTATTTTCAATGTTTTAAGTTTTTATTTCATTGATAAACGACATTTTGGTGTAGATTTCTCTTGGAATCAGGCTTTTTATTATACATTCCAAAACTTCTTATTGTTCAGCGAAAACAATTTAGTTCCGAGAACAACCTTTGCCAAAGATTTCAAAGACATCAATATTTTTTTTGGATTTAGTTCTTGGATATTATTGATTTTAGCATTCTTTAGAGCTAAAAATTATAACACAAAAGATATTCAGGATTATGAAGAAGCAGAAGAAATTGTCGAAAAATATGGCAATTCAGCATTAGATTATTTTAAATTAATGGATGATAAAACACTTTATTTTTCTTCAAATATTAATGGTTTTGTTGCGTATAAAATCGGTTTAAATTTTGCTATTGTTTTGGATAATGTCGTTTGTGATACAAAGTATAAATCAGATTTAATTTCAGAATTCGAAAATTATTGTAGAACAAAAGGTTTGAAAACTGCGTATTATAGAGTTTCGGAAAATGATTTAATTGATTTCAAAAAGTTTAAAAAACAACATTTATTAATTGGACAAGAAGGAATTATTGAGGTTGATTCCTTTAATCTTCAAGGAAAAGAACGTAAATCGATGCGAAATGCATTGAATACTTTAGAGAAAAAAGGTTTTAAAACAGAGGTTATTCTACCTCCTTTGACAGAAGGATTTTTAAATGAAATTGAATCTGTTTCAAATGAATGGTTAAAAGAATTTGATAAAAAAGAAATTGTATTTGCTGAAGGTAAATTTGACAGAGAAATATTAAAAAATCAGACTATTATTGCATTGAGAAATGAAGAAAATAAAGTAGTAACATTTCTGAATGTGATACCAGATTATGCAAAAGATGAAATGACTTACGATTTGTTTCGCAGAACTGTTGATTCGCCAAATGGTAGT
Organism: Empedobacter sp. UBA5036; assembly: GCF_002415215.1. Classification (NCBI taxonomy): domain Bacteria; kingdom Pseudomonadati; phylum Bacteroidota; class Flavobacteriia; order Flavobacteriales; family Weeksellaceae; genus Empedobacter; species Empedobacter sp. UBA5036. The sequence continues at coordinate 1,758 of NZ_DICC01000036.1, read as the reverse complement.
ATGGATGCGGTGATAATTGCATTAATTAATCACGCCAAAGAAAATCAAAAGAAATACATCAACATTGGTTTAACTCCATTAGCTGGTTTGGATAAACCAAATAATATTGCTGAGCAACTCATGAAATTTGCTTATCAACGAATTGGTACGTTTAAACAATATCAAACAATGCGCGATTTCAAAGAAAAATACGCCAATTATTGGATCAATAAATACATCATTTATGCTAATGAAGTAGAACTTCTTCAACTTCCACAAGCGTTAAATAAAGTTATGAAACCTCAAGATGAAAACTAAATATTTCATATTATTTGGATTGATTATCACTACAATTGGTTTGTATATCGTACGTACAAAAGGAGATGATATAGATATCAAAGATCCTTTACCGCTTAAAATATGGGAAAATAAAAATGAAACTAAACCTATCTTGTTTTATTTAAGTGGAGATGCTGGATTAGGATCTTTCTCAAAATCAATTTGTAAGAATCTACATCAAAAAGGTTATGATATTTATGCATTAAATTCTAAAGTTTATTTTTGGAACGAGAAAGATCCTAAAAAAACGGCAGAAATATTAAGTCAATTTTTAGAAGAAAAGTTCAAACATCACAAAAATCAAGAAGTTGTATTTATCGGCTATTCTTTTGGTGCTGATGCGATTCCGTTTATTATCAATCAGCTTCCTACAAAAACCAAAGATAGAATACATCAACTTATTCTTCTAGATCCTTATGAAACAGCTGATCTTGAGATTCATTACAAAAATTTAATTTTTGAAAATGTAAGCGGAAAATGGAATACAATTCCAGAAATTAATCAATTACCTAATTTACATTTATCTATTATTTTAAGTGATTATGGAAAAAATTATCCCTACAATAAAATTACTTTTAGCAATAAAAATATAATTTCTTTGGGTGGTAATCATCACTTTAACCGAAATTATCAAAAAGTAACTGATACTATTATTAAAACTAGTAATTAATCATTAAATAAGAAAATATTCATTTAACATAATTACATCTTAAAATGTTCGGAACTTTTTTGATTTAAAATCTTCAAGCTCTCTTTTAATTTGTTAATCGTAGAATAAAAATGAAACTTAATCCTGATATTTAGTTGAATGATTTAAAAATTATTATAATACTTTCTAGTTAACTAAAAATTTAAAACATAAAAAAACCTCAAGAAATAAATCTTGAGGTTTGAATAAAAACTGGCGATGACCTACTCTCCCGCAATAGCAGTACCATCGGCACTGAAAGGCTTAACTTCTCTGTTCGGAATGGGAAGAGGTGAGCCCTTTCGTAATAATCACCCTAATATTTTTGTATTTTTAATCAGGTTTACATCCTAATGATTCGATAAAAAAGCCTCAAGAATAATCTTGAGGCTTTTGATAAAAACTGGCGACGACCTACTCTCCCGTAAGTAACAGTACCATCGGCGCAGGCAGGCTTAACTTCTCTGTTCGGAATGGGAAGAGGTGAGCCCTGCAGCTATAGTCACCCTAATATTTTTAAATAGGTTTTAGTTCCTAGTATATCTTGACATTATTGAGTTCGAAATTCGTTTTTCGTGTTTCGAATTTCGTATATACAATCTTTTGGTATTACTACATTAATCCAAATAAGATTAACTAACCTTCTCTATGACGATTAAATCAATGTTAGTATTTAATCTTTTTTAATTTTTGATATTGCTATCATTATCTTTGATTCGTTGTACTTTTTAAGAAAAAGTCTATGGGTAATT
>NZ_DICC01000014.1:0-13093 GCF_002415215.1 Empedobacter sp. UBA5036 | reverse complement strand
CTAATTTTGGGGAAGCTTACACACCTACTACAGTTATGAAAAGTATAAAAATTAAAGTTATATATTTCATATTATTATTTAATTAGTAAATCTAAATATATTTATAAAATAAGTATGGATATTTTACTATAAAATGTTAAACTTATAATAAATTTTGGTACACCAAAACTACACCACAATCCCCTACACTATTGATCAATAAAGACTTTTGTACTTTCTGTATCGATTAGACAGCCAAATACCGCCATTGACTACCATATCTTTAAAATATTTGAAAGTTTATTTTATTTTTAAAAGTTTGTAGATAAATCAAATGTCTCATTTGTTTTAAAAACTTACACTTCAGTTATTTTGGATGGAACTATTTTTGAAGCGATTTTCATAATTCGTTTAAGTAGTGTGGTTGTTGAGATATTTAAATATCAAGCTGTACTTCTTATACCCAAACCTTCTTTTGTTAGCTGAACAATATGATTTATGGTAGTAAGGTAAGCGTTGTAACTATACATTTCACCCTTTTTTCTGACAATTTTTACATTTAAAACGTTGGTTTCCATTCCTCGTTTTAATATATTTTATTAATTTATCAGAACAATTAGAAAATATTTTTATTTGATAATCTAAGTTAAAAGTTGATTTTGTCATATTTTGTTAATGATAAAATATGTTAAAATTATCCACCATCACATCTGATACACAAGGGTGTCAAATGAATTGATTTTAAATTTTAAAGAGCTTAAAAATACACAATAGTAGAGATATAGTCCACTATTGAGTAAAGATATTTTATAGTTAAAATATTGTTTGTGAGCTTTTACGAGTTACATACACATCTGATACACTACTAAACATTATAAACAGTGAGATTATCACCTTCTGCATTGGCAAATAAAACTTATTAAAAATTATATTATATAGAAAAAGGTTCTCAATTGAAAAATTGAGAACCTTTTTCATTTTCTGGTTTTGCGATTTCATCTTAATTCAATTTAAATCTACTCTAAATATCAATATTTTAGAAAGTATTAACATTTAAATTAATAGTTTGGTCTGAAAATTCCAATCTAAAATATCATAACTAAATAATCACAAAAATGAATACAACTAGAATTTCAAAAAATTTACAAAATGCTTTAAATAAACAAATTACACTTGAAGCTTTTTCTGCTCAAATTTACTTGATGCTTGCTTGTTGGGCAGATGATAACCGATTAGATGGTATTAAAAGTTTTATGATGAAACATTCGCAAGAGGAACGTGTTCATATGGCAAAAATTATAGAATATATACAAGAACGAGGTGGTAGTGTAAAAATTGAAGCCATACAAAAACCTGGTCCTGAACCAAAAAATGTTTTACAATGTTTTGAAGCAGTTTTGAAACAAGAAATTGAAAACACAGAATCTATTTACAAAATTGTAAAAATGTGTATGGATGAGGAAGATTGGGCTACTTGGAATTTTTTACAATGGTTAGTAATGGAACAACGTGAAGAAGAAAAATTAGCTTTAGACTTGCTAGATAAAGCTAAATTAGCTGGTGGTGCTAATATGTCTGATGCTGCAAAATTTGATTTTAATAAGACTATTGGTCAAACAGGACAGGAATTTCCTGTTGCAGATAATATTAATCCTCTAACTGAGTAATTTATTTTTTGTATAATAAAAACTAAAGAATTAAAAACCCACTGAATTTACTAAAAAATCATTGGGTTTTTAATTAGGAAATTAATCACACATCAATCTTGCTTTGTCCACGTTAATTGGGAAATATCATAACCTTTTTCTTCTGCATAGTTGATATACTTCTGTTTTACCTCTTCTGAGATTGTTTTCTTTCGAGATAAAATCCACATATAATCATGACTTTCTCCAAAAACTAAAGCTGTTTCATAAATCGGATCCATCATTACAATATTATATCCTGAATAAAATGGTCCAAAAAATGAAACTTTCAGCGCACCTTTTCCTTCTTCTCCATTAAAAGTTGCTTTTCCATGTGCTTCTTTCCATTTATTCTCTTTGTCATCAAATCCACGATTATGGACTTCAATCACTCCTTTTTTATTCAGAAAATAAGTTGCTGTAACTTGATTCAAATTCTTTTCAAACTTAAAGTCGAAACGTGCTATTTCATACCATTTTCCCATATATTGTTGTGCATCAAAATTTTCAACAACTGTTACATAAGATGGTATTTTTACTTTTCTAAAATTTAACCACGCATAACAAACTCCTCCTAAACCAGCAATTGCTATTCCGGAGATTATCTTTTTACTCGAATTTTTCATATTCTAATCTTTTTGGTGTTCTATATTCAACAGAAATTCTACCAAATCCATATTCAACTGCTCTTTATGAGTAATATTCAAGCCATGCGGAGCATCTTCATAAACAATATAAGTCGAATTCGTAATCAATTTTGAAGCTTGATCTCCTGCTGTTTTTATTGGTACAGTTTGATCATCTTTTCCATGAATAATTAATGTTGGCACATCAATCATTTTACATTCAGTTCTAAAATCTGTATCCATCCAAGAGCGTGCAGCTTTTAGAGTTGCAATAGGTGAAGCATGAGAAGAAACAGAGAAATCAAAATCTAATTGTTCTTTGCTTACAGATTTTTTTAACAAACCATGATTGTAAAAGCCTTTATGAAAACCTTCTAAAAATTCCAAACGACTTGTTTCAAGTTGATGAATAATGTGATCTAAATCCTTTTGCGGAACGCCATACTCATTATCATCAGTTTGTTTTACTAGAGGAATAATTGAACTAATTAAAGCAATTTTTGAAATATTTTTGTTTCCGTAATTCGCAATATAGCGAACTACTTCTCCTCCACCCATCGAAAAACCTACTAACACTACATTTTTCAACTGCAAATCATCAATCAACACGTGTAGATCTTCTGCCAATGCATCATAATCATAACGATCCCATGTTGCACACGATTTTCCAAAACCTTTTCGGTCATAAGCTATACAACGAAAACCAGCTTCGACAATTTTTGGAATTTGATATTCCCACGATTGTAAACTAAGCGGCCAACCATGAATCAAAATAACGGGTTGAGCAATTTTATCACCATAATCGATATAATTCAGTTTATAATTTTTTCGTTTTAATTTAGCCATAATTTTATTTTTAAGTGATTTTATAATCTAACTTAGATTAACTTCTAATTCATCACAAGCATCAAGCCAATTATCACATTTTTAAATGTTTAACATTTTCAAAATTATTTCACACAGCAAAAGAGATTTACTATTTTTGGCTTGATTTTTAGGGTATAGTTTATCTAAACCACTTAACGCAATAAATATGGATTTACATTCTGGATTACCTTATTGGATTGTTAAAAATGAATTTTTTGACTTATACAATCCACTTCGAAATGATTTTAAAATTGATGTTGCTATAATCGGTTCTGGCATTACAGGTGCATTAGTAGCTCATGAATTATGCGAAGCAGGAATAGAATGTGCATTAATTGATAAACGAACTATTTCTACTGGAAGTTCTGCCGCAAGTACAGCACAATTACAATATGAAATTGATACGCCTTTATGTAAATTAATTCATAAAGTTCCCAAAAAAATTGCTATCGACGCTTATTTTAATTGTTTACAATCAATTACAGATATTGAAACTATTTTTAAGAAAACAAATATTGATGCTGATTTTACAAGAGTTCCAACCGTCTTATTGGCAAGTAATAAAGCTGGTGTTGAGTTATTAGATAAAGAGTTTGAAATAAGAACAGAAGTTGGCTTACCTGTAAAATATTTGCATGCACAACAATTAAAAGAATATCAAAACATAGATGGAATTGCTGCATTACAAAATGATACCTCAGCTCAAATGGATGCATATAAAGGAGCGATTAATTTACTGAAATATCATCAACAAAAACACAATCTAAAAATTTACACGCATACAAAAGTTGAAAAAATACAAGAAACTAAAAAAGGTTGCAAACTCATCACACAGCATGGCCATACTGTTTCGTGTAAATATGTAATTGTTGCAACTGGATTTGAAGCAGGGCAATTCCTTCCTAAAAAAGTGATGAATTTGTTATCTACCTATGCTATTTGTTCCGTTCCAATTGATGAAAAAATGATTTGGCCAAACCGTAGTTTAATTTGGGAAACTGCAGAACCTTATCTATACATGAGAACTACAAAAGATAACCGTTTGATAGTTGGTGGTGAAGATGAAGATTTTCAAAATCCTGAAAAAAGAGATGAACTACTTCGTACTAAGGTCAAAATTTTAGAACGAAAATTCAAAAATCTATATCCTACTATTGAATTTAAAACTGAGATGGCTTGGTGCGGAACATTTAGTTCGACTGATGATGGTTTACCTTATATGGGAGCATGGAAAAAAGGAGATCGTACTCTATTTGCTTTAGGCTATGGAGGGAATGGAATTACATTTTCTATGGTTGCAGCTCAGGTTTTAAAAAATATTATTCTTAATAAAATTGATGATCGTTTAAAAACTTTTGGTTTTGATCGAATAACAAAATAGGGTTATATATTTAAAAAATAATCTGAAAGAATTTTGATATATTCTTTCAGATTATTTTTAATACTAAGGTTTTCGGCCTGTAATTAATCTGTACAATAAAGCTATGATAGCAAGTACAAGTAATATGTGTATAAATTGACCTACTGCTTGGCCGAATCCGAAATAACCTATAGCCCACAAAATAAGTAATACTACAGCAATAATTGAAATTAGATTTCTCATAAATTTTGATTTTAATTAAACATTTACTTTTTATAATTTAAATTGTTTAGGAATTTTTGTTCATATGAAATTGCACTACTTCTATAGCATTGGAAACAGCATCGCTAAGTGCGACTATAAAATCACCTTTTTCTGCTTTGTTTATTGTATGTTCTATCGCTTCAATTTCGTTCGGAATTATTTCATAAGGAAAATTCTCTTGAACTTCATGAATACCTTTTACAAGCAACTGTATAATTTCTTTCTCTGTTCGACCTCTTAAGTGTCGCTCTTGTCGAATAATAATATAATCAAACATCTCAGCTGCTATTTTTCCACACTTTTGTATGTCTTCGTCTCTTCTATCCCCTACACCTGAAATAATTCCAATTTTTTTATTTGCTTCCACTTTAGACAAATAATCTTTTATAGCTGTGTATCCTGCAGGGTTATGTGCGAAATCGATTAATATTTTAAATTCTTTGAACTGAAAAATATTCATTCTACCAGGTGTTAAATCTGGACTTGGGAAAAAAGTATTCAACGCTTTCGTAATCTGGGGAACATGCAAACCTGATATATATGCTGCTAATACAGCAGCTAGAACATTTTGAATCATGAAAATAGCTTTTCCATCCATTGTTAACGGTATATCGTAAATATTCGCAACAACTATTCGTTCTTTTTTAGTCTGTATTACAATATTTTCTTGTGTATACAATGCGACTATATTTCCTTTTTTTATAAGTTTTTGAACTTCTTTACTTTTTTCATCCAATGAAAAATATGCTATTTGACATGCTAATTTCTTTGAAATTTCCATTGAATAATAATCTTCAATATTTAAAATTGCCCAACCGTCTTTTTTCACACTTTCAACAACAACAGATTTTACTCTGGCTAATTGCTCTAAAGAATCGATATCTTTTAATCCCAAATGATCTTCTGTAATATTGGTTATTATACCAATATCGCAAGCACTAAATCCAAGACCTTCTCTCAAAATTCCACCTCTTGCTGTTTCTAAAACAGCAATATCTATTGTTGGATCATTCAATATTTTTTTTGCACTAATAGGACCTGTTGTATCCCCTTTCTCCATTAGCTGATTGTTGATATAAATACCGTCAGATGTTGTATAACCTACATTTTTTCCAGTGTTTTTAAATATATGTGCAATTAAACGAGTGGTGGTTGTTTTACCATTGGTACCTGTAATTGCTAATATTGGAATAGTTGGTAATTTTTGAAAAGGGAATAGCATATCTAAAACGGGAGAAGCAACATTGCGCGAAATTCCTTTTGTTGGTTCTATATGCATTCTAAATCCTGGAGCTGCATTTACTTCTATAACCACTCCACCAGATGTATACAAAGATTCGGATAAATTGGATGCTATGATATCAATACCACATATATCCAAATTGATGACTTTAGCAATTTTCTCTGCTATGATAATATTATCAGGATGAAGGTCTTCAGTTGTATCAATAGATGTTCCTCCTGTACTTAGATTTGCTGTTGCTTTTAAATAAATTATTTCAGCACGTTTGGGTATAGATTGTAGATCGTAGTTTTTTGATTTTAATAATGAAATGGTATGATGGTCAATGCTAATTTTTGTTAAAACTTGTTCATGACCTTCTCCTCTTTTAGGGTTTTCATTTTCAATTTGAATTAATTCTTTTATCGTAAGTTTTCCATCTCCAATTATATGAGCAGGTATTCGTTTGGCCGCAGCAACTACTTTTTTATTGATGACCAATATTCTAAAATCATAACCTTTTACAAATTTTTCTACGATTATTTTTTGACTAAATTCTCGTGCATTCTGGAATGCTTTTTCAGCAGTTTCATATTCATTTATATTGGTGGTTACTCCTCTTCCGTGATTACAATTATATGGTTTAATAACAATTGGATAGCCTATTTCATCTATTATTTTTTTTAAATCTTCTTCATTTTCGCCTATACCACCATCAGCGATAGGAATAAATGCATCCTTTAATAATTGTTTGGTTCGAAATTTATCACATGCAATCTCAACAGCCAGATAGTTGGTTTTATCTGTAATTGTCGCCTCTAATCTAGCTTGATTTTTACCATATCCCAATTGGATATAAGAATGATTATTTAATCGTGTCCATGGTATTTTTCGGTTTTCTGCTTCATTAATTATACTTTGTGTAGAAGGACCGAGTTTATTTGAATTCCATATTTTAGTCATATTTTTAATATCATCTAAAATGGAATAAGACGAATTAGATATTAATGCTTCTGCAATTCTAACAGCTGCTTTTGCTGCATATATCCCTACCTGCTCATCTTGATAAGCAAATACAACATTATAAGTACCTGGCGTATTTGTTTCGCGAGTTCTGCCAAAGCCTGTATTCATACCCGCTAGGGTTTGTATTTCTAATGCGATATGCTCAATTACATGCCCCATCCAAGTTCCTTCTTTTACACGAGTAAAAAAACCACCAGCTACCCCTTCAGAACAACGATGCGAAAACATTGTAGGTAACCATGATTGTATACGTTCTGCAAATCCATCAATTTTGTTCGTTGGAAATTGTTCTAAGCGACCTAAATTCAATCGCATTTGAATTAGTTTTTCTCTCTTGATACTCCAAAAATTTGGTCCTTTTAAAATCGATATATTTTCTATTTTCATATGTGGTAAGTGTTAAAAAATTTAGTAAATGATTACAAGAACTAGACCTTTTTCCCTTATTAACACTATTTTACCATTATTTTAAGGTTTATTCTCCTCTTGTCCAGTTAATATTAATTAAATTGAAGTTATAAAATCAATAATGATGAGTATTAAAGGAAAATTAATAATTGTTGGAGGTGGAATAAATACTGCTGATTCCTTACCAACGCATTTACCACGTGAGGAAATTATCAATGATTTCTTTTATCAAAATGGTATTCTAAAAAAGATTCTTGAGGAAGCAAAACACAAAGAAAATTCTAGAATTGAAATTATAACCACCGCTTCTCAATCTCCTAAAACTGCTGCTGAAGCCTATATCAAAGCTTTCAGTCTTTTGGATGCACACAATGTTGAACATTTGGATATAAATACACGTTTAGATGCGCTTTCACCAGAATCGTTAAAACGATTAGATGAAGCTGATGTTGTATTATTTAGTGGAGGAGATCAACTTAGGTTAACCTCAACTATTGGAGGTACACCTTTTCAACAAAAACTGTTGCAAAAATATTATCATGAAGAGTTTATTTATGCAGGTACTTCAGCAGGAGCAGCCGCCGCTTCATCTAGCATGATCTATCAAGGAGCAAGTTCTGATGCATTACTAAAAGGATCTGTTGAGATGAACAGTGGTCTTGGATTAATAGATTCTATTATCGTTGACACTCATTTTATTCAAAGAGGAAGAATTGGACGCCTTTTTCAGGCTGTTACAGGAAATCCCATGAAGATTGGAATTGGTTTAAGTGAAGATACTGGGCTAATTATAAGCGACAACAACAATAAAATGACAGCAATAGGCTCTAGTTCAGTTATTTTGGTTGATGGTCGAGAAATTTTAGATACTAGTCTTTCTCAAATCGAAATTGGATATCCAATTTCAATAAGCCATATTATTTCTCATGTGATGACACGAAATGATGTTTTTCATTTTGATCAAAATAAAATAATAATCAAAGATTCTCAATATAATAATCAATAAAATGAAACTAATTATTCACGGTGGTTTTTTTTCAGAATCATTAACCGATCCTGAAACTAAATTTCAAAAACAAAATGCTTTAATTAAAATAGTTCAAAAAGGGTACGACTATTTAACAACACATACAGCAGTTGAAACTGTTGTATATACAGTAAGTTTATTAGAAGACGACCCTTTATTTAATGCAGGTTTAGGTTCTCAAATTCAATCGGATGGAAAAATAAGATTAAGTGCCGCTTTAATGAATGGGAATACTCTTAAAATGTCTGGTGTTATTAATATAGAAAATGTTGAACATCCAATTTTAGTTGCAGAAAAACTAATGACTTACGATGATCGTATTTTGGCTGGTAGCGGAGCAATAGAATTTGCACGTAAACATGGATTCGAGTATTTTAATCCTGAAACTGAACAACGTAAAAAAGAATTCGAAGAAAAAATAATTTCTTCGAAAACAAGTACAGTTGGATGTGTTTGTTTAGATGGCGATAATAATATTGCTGTGGCTACATCAACTGGAGGAAAAGGTTTTGAAATACCAGGGCGTGTTTCAGATTCTGCTACTGTTGCTGGAAATTACGCCAATCAATCTTGCGGTGTTAGTATGACTGGCGTTGGTGAAGATATTGTAAGTGGCGCAATGGCTGCTAAAATTGTAACAAGAGTCTCGGATGGTATGAGCATTGAAGCTGCATTTACTAAAAGTTTTGAAGAACTTAAAGAGTTTAATGGATATGCAGGAGCTATTGGCATAGACAACAAAGGAAATAGTTTTCATTTAGATAGTTTTCCTTCAATGGTTTTTGCTTCTTTTGATGGAATTGAATTGAAATATTTTGATTAAAATGTTTCATTCTAATCATTTAATATATCAAACAATTTGTTTTTTATATATTCTACTACCTCTAATTTTTCTTGATTGGACATCTGTATTTCAGCAGTTTTCTCTATATCACCTCCTTCACTTATAATAACACCTTCACGAGGATCTGTCTCACAATTTTCAGAGAACTCTTTTTTTCCTTTCTCGTAACCTTTTTCAAAAGCTCGATTATATAATTCATTCAATAAGCTTTGAATTGAATCTGAATTTAAATGTTCTGGTTTCATATGAATATATTTTAGTTAATAATTTGTTGCTATAAAGTGTTTTATAATCCTATTTGTATTTTCTTCTAATCCTTGTGGTTGTATACAATCCTAAACCTATTAATATACCTAAAGAGACTATTCTTTGAGTAGATTTTGAAGGAACAGGAATACTCGTTTCTCCATAAATCTGATGCGGATCTGAAGATGCATATAAAATATTGCCTTCGTTATCATTACCATTACTAAATTTCATCATTAGTCTCATTACTGCAGTTGCTAAATTGGTAAATGTTTGTGGGAATATACCATGAATAAATTTTATTAAGTATGAACTTGCATCTGGAAACGTATCATTTTTAGGTTTAATTGTTAGATTGTATATTACTTTTGCCGTATCATTAGGATCTGCAGCGAAAGGAGGTATTTTAAAATCTAATCCAGAATATTTTGCTGAATGCATATTTCCTGTTGATCTCTGAATTTGAGGATAAATATTACAAATATGTATAGCTGGATAGACACTGTATTCGCTTTGTAATCCACTCATCAACCCTTTTATTCCTGTTTTTGTAGCAGAATATACTGAGCTAAAAGGCGCAGGCATAAACCCTCCTATTGATACATTGTTGATGAGTATTCCTTGATTTTGTTCTTTAAAAACTGGTAAAACATAATAAGCTCCATGCATATATCCCATGAGATTGGTTTTTATAACCTGTTCATTAACTTCCATTGGAATTTCTCCAAATTTCCCACTAGACATTACCCCTGCATTATTTACCCATATATCTATGCGTCCAAATTCTTTCAGAGCAAATTCAACTAAATCTTTTACTTCATTTGCATTAGAAACGTCAGTTGATTTATAAACCGCTTTTCCACCGAAAGCATTGCATTCTGAAACCGCCTTTTCTAAACCTTCTACACCTCGTGCTGCCAAAACCAATTGATATCCATTTTGAGCAAATAAGTGTGCTGTAGCTAAGCCAACACCACTAGAAGCGCCAGTAATTACCGCTGTTTTAGTAATTAAATCAATGACTGTATTTTTCATAATTATAAATAGTAATATTAAACAAAAAGTCTCAGCGCTCTGAGACTTTACAGTATTTTAATCGTTAATTAGACAGTCTATTTTTTCGAAATCATTCTATACACTGCTAGACATAAAACTGCTCCAGCAATTGCAACTAAAAAACTAGAAATATTAAATCCGCTTACATCGACACCTAAAAGCATCGATCCAAGCCACCCACCGACAACAGCTCCAATAATCCCAATAATTATTGTTACTATCCAACCACCTGGATCGTTACCAGGGTGTATTGCTTTTGCTATTGCTCCGACTATAAGGCCGAAAATTATCCATGTTAGAATTCCCATAATGTGTGATTTTTAAATATTAATAAATTGCGTTAATAAAAATAATATTTCAAATGCAATGCCATAAATAGTTTGTTTCTGCATTTTTCTTTAATTAATTAACATTGTAGAAGACAATAATTTATTCTTTATAGTTTCAGTTCTCCTTCAATTCCTCCGTCTTCAATTGTACTTCCTGTAACGGCGGCAAAAAGCATTTTCGACATGGCAATAAACTTATTGTCTTTGGTTTCGTAATAATACCCATCGTTTGGCGAAACTTTTATTAGACTGATATTAGGATCGTCTTTTCCATCAAACCAAGCATTTGCAAAATTGGTCCAATATTTATCAATTAAAGTTTTATCTTTTGAAACACTGGCTTTTCCTTTAATAAAGATGTATTCGTATTTAGAATTATTCATAAAATACAGTTCTACATTAGGATTGGCTTCAATTTCATCATTTTTCAGTGAACGAACATCACTCAAAAACCAGAGGTTACCAACCTCATCTACTTCTTGAAGAGCCATTGGTCTACTTGTAGTATTACCGCCAATATTGGTGGTAAAAAAGCAAGTTCAGGCAGTTTCAGCAATAGTTTTTATCTTTTCAATGGCTTTATTTCCGCTCAAATTTTCTGTCGGTGACTGTGCATTTCCCATAATTTTATTTTTTTATATCTGAATTGTGATTAAAACAATTTTTCTCCTCATTGATATGAAAAGTAAAATTTGTACAAACTATAATGTCATTGCTATCAAAATGTTTTACAATGCCATTTTTTTCCATCGTTACAACCCAACACGAATTTTGATGCATACCATAATCAATTATAAAAATAGTACGACCTCTACCAATAGGGGTATCAACAAGTATTGTAGGACTAAGTTGTAATATCATTCGTCTAAATTTTATATTTATATCACGTTAAACATTTTATTATGAAGGAACCTTCCTTTCTTCTTCACGGTCCCAAATACGATGTAATTTCATTACTTGAATAAAATCCGCAATCCAATTCTCATTTTCATCTTCTAAAATCACTCCTCTATCAAGTTTAACAAATGAATTATCCATTAACGAACCTGCTCCTTTTGCAAATGCTAATATTTTACAATGTCTGTAAGAATCATTGATAAATTCATAATAATCTGGATTCAATTTTAAAGATTCTATTGATTTGCCTGATGGTGTAAACACTGCATCATAACAAACAGATGGATCTGTAAGATAACTATGGGAAATCTTTTCTTTACTTCCTTCTTCATAAGTTAGCTCTCCAACTTTAGATGAAATTAATACCGCTTGAGCTCCCTCTTTTTCCAATGCTTTTTTTAATTGATCTACACTTTTTTTAGAAACACCATTATCTACTAAAAAGGCTACTTTTCTGGTTTTAATATTCCCTTCACCTTCTTTTACTTTCATACTCAGTGCATCAGATGAATTTATTTCTTGTTTTTTAGGCTTCAGAGGATAATTGGGATGATTTTGCCTTGCAAAACTTAATGTCAGCTCATCCAACTTTTTTGGAGGGATAATACCAAGATTATCTCCAACTTTTTGTGCAAGTGTTTTATCAATTTGAAAAAGAATAGCCACTTGTCGCTCCCTAATTTTTGGGTCGGTTACCTTGCTTAACTCAAAACTAAAAGCATTTATAATATGTTGTTTCTCTGATTCAGATTGTGAATTAAAAAATAAAGTAGCTTGAGAAAAATGATCAGCAAAAGAATCAGATCTTCCTCTTACTTTTTTACCTTCTACCTCTTGTTGATGTGATTGAAAGCCCTCTTCACCTTTCAACATAGCATGATAAGGACATCCCGAAGCTTTACTATTTGGAAAATAACTTACTTCTCCTTTTAGTATATCCATTCTGCTTGTACCATCTTTCTGATTATTGTTTTTTTGATTGATAGACCTATTAATTGGTATTTCGTGAAAATTTGCTCCTCCCAATCTATAATTTTGAGTATCCATATATGAAAATACTCTACCTTGTAACAATGGATCATCTGATAAATCTATTCCAGGTATAATTCTTCCTGGATCAAAAGCTACTTGTTCAGTTTCTGCAAAAAAATTATCTGGATTTTTGTACAATGTCATAGTTCCAATAATTTTTACAGGAACCAATTCTTCTGGAATAAGTTTTGTAGGATCTAATAAATCAAAAGAATATTTCATTTC
>NZ_DICC01000072.1:0-38223 GCF_002415215.1 Empedobacter sp. UBA5036 | reverse complement strand
TTATGTTTGTGGAGCTGGCGGGATTCGAACCCGCGTCCAAACAAGCAACAAATAAGCTTTCTACATGCTTAGTTTATTATTAATTTTCGACGAAATCCTGAGAATAAACACTCTGTCATCCGCTTATCATCTAAAATCTCGAAACCTATCCGATGCACTAAGGTTTCTATTCTTACTTTCCCGTGTCCCTGTATCAAACGCCGTAAGTCAAGGCTTTTGAGGGACATTCAGCTTCTATACCTAGTATAGACGTGGCGTATTCTTACTAAAATTCAGAATTATGCAGCTAAAGCGTACTCTTCGTTGCCAGTTAAAAAGTTGAAGTGCCTGATTAAAGTGAGTACACAACCTATCACTGCATGCTTACTTACCCATTGGCCTTGCTGTCAAAACCAGTCAGCCCCATAAATAAATTGTCAATAAATAATTGACGGATGCCAAATGTACAAATTTTATACCAAATAGAATTAACTTTTTCTAAACATAATTATTGAACAAATTTGAATAAATTAGAAAAAATTTAATTCACAAAAAATTTTAATAAAATGGGAAACTTAGTTAATGTACCTACATTCAAAGATCATTATGACAATTACATCAATGGTCAATTTACGCCACCTACAAATGGAAAATACTTTGATGTTGTAACGCCACTTACTGGAAAAGTTTTTACAAAAGCTGCGCATTCTTCAGAAGAAGACTTAGTAAAGGCGGTAGATGCTGCTCACGAAGCTTTCAAAAGTTGGAGTCAAACTTCGCCAACGCAACGAAGCATTATTTTGAATAAAATTGCAGATCGAATCGAAGAAAATCTACAAAATGTTGCGGCTGTAGAAACTTACGATAATGGAAAACCAGTTCGTGAAACGTTGAATGCTGATATTCCTTTGGCAATCGATCATTTCAGATATTTTGCTTCGGTAATTCGTGCTGAGGAAGGTTCTATCAACGAATTAGATAAAGATACAGTTTCAATTATTATCCACGAGCCAATTGGTGTTGTTGCGCAAATTATTCCTTGGAACTTCCCAATTTTGATGGCGGTTTGGAAATTAGCTCCTGCGTTAGCTGCTGGAAACTGTGTGGTTTTAAAACCTGCTGAATCTACTCCTATCTCGATTTTATATCTATTCGAATTAATTGGAGATTTATTACCTCCAGGAGTTGTTAACATTGTAAATGGTTTTGGTGGAGAATTAGGTCGCGCATTGGTGACAAATCCTAAAGTATCGAAAGCTGCATTTACAGGATCTACAGCTACAGGACGTTTCGTGATGCAATATGCAACAGAAAATATTATTCCGGTTACCTTAGAATTAGGTGGAAAATCACCAAACGTGTTCTTCGAATCTGTGATGGATCATGATGATGATTTCTTAGACAAAGCAATTGAAGGTGCAGTATTATTTGCACTTAATCAAGGTGAAATTTGTACGTGTCCTTCGCGATTATTGATTCAAGAATCTATTTATGATAAGTTTATTGCACGAGTTGTAGAACGTGTAAATATGATTAAAGCAGGAAATCCTCTTGATCCAGAAACAATGATTGGTGCGCAAGCTTCTCAAATTCAATATGACAAAATTTTAAGTTATATTAAATTAGGAAAAGAAGAAGGTGCAGAAGTTTTAACTGGTGGAGATGCTAATCATTTACAAGGAGATATCGAAAATGGTTATTACATCAAACCAACATTATTTAAAGGAAATAACAAGATGCGTATTTTCCAAGAAGAGATTTTTGGACCTGTGTTAGCTGTGACAACTTTTAAAGATGAAGCAGAAGCGATTGAGCTTGCTAATGACACAATTTATGGTTTAGGAGCTGGTGTTTGGACGCGTGATGCACATCAATTGTATCAAATTCCACGTGCTATTCAGGCTGGTCGTGTTTGGGTTAATCAATATCATAGTTATCCTGCTGGAGCGCCTTTTGGAGGTTATAAACAATCTGGAATCGGACGTGAGAACCACAAAATGATGTTAGATCATTATCGTCAAACTAAAAATATGTTAGTTTCTTATAGCAAAAAGAAATTAGGTTTCTTCTAAATCAATAATTAATTAAAAATCTCAAAAAAATGAAACGTGTTGATGCAACTGAAAAAGCGATTAATTTATTGAATGAATTAAAAGCAAAACATGGCGATTTAATGCTTTATCAAGCAGGAGGATGTTGTGAAGGAACACAACCACAATGTTTCAGAAAAGGAGAATTTTATCTTCGATACAAAGATGTTTGCATTGGAGAAATTGATGGAGTAGAATTTTGGATTGACAAAGATTTGTTCGAATATTGGAAACATGCACATTTCGAATTAGATGTAATTGATGCAATTGGCGCAGGAGGTTTTTCGTTAGAAGTTCCGCTTGGCAAAACATTTAAAGTCAATTATCGAATATTCTCTCAAGAAGAACTTAATCAATTAGACGAAGTCAAAATCAATTTATAAAAGAAAAGCCATTTGCAATGCAAATGGCTTTCTTATTTATGATAGAAATAATTTTATCCTAAAACTTCAATCGCTTTGTTGATACGCGCAATCGTTTCCTCTTTTCCTAAAGTTGCCATAATTACAGGAACATCTGGTCCTTGTAATGCACCAACTAAACTAAGACGTAAAGGCATTCCAATTTTTCCAAATCCAATTTCTTGCGTTGTAACAAATTCTGCCATTGCATCGTGTAAAATTTCTGACGTAAATTCTGATGAATTTAAAACATCAACAAATTTTCTTAAAATCTCTTTCGAATCATCTTTCCAAGCTTTTTTAGCTGCTTTTTCATCGTAAGTAGAAGGAGCTATATAAAAGAATTGACCTTGTTCGTAAATATCTTTTACAAAGTTTGCTCTTTCTTTTAACAATTCAACCACTTTTGCGTCTAAAGCTGGATTAGCTTCGATTCCGTTTTCTTTTAAAACTTCTTCGAAAGATGGCAATAATTCTTCAACAGATTTTTGTTGTAAATATTGATGATTAAACCAAGTTGCTTTCTCTGGAGAAAAACGTGCGCCCGATTTTGAAACTTTTTCTAATGAAAATAATTGAATCAATTCTTCCATTGTAAAAATCTCTTGATCAGTTCCAGAATTCCATCCCAATAAAGCTAACATATTCAACACTGCATCTGGGAAATAACCTTCTTGTTTGTATCCTTTTGCAATTCCTTCTTCTGTTTTCCATTCCATTGGGAAAACTGGAAATCCGTGTTTGTCTCCATCACGTTTACTTAATTTTCCTTTTCCTTCTGGTTTCAAGATTAATGGCAAATGTGCGAAACGAGGCGCTTCCCAACCAAATGCATCATACAATAATTCGTGCAAAGCCATTGATGGTAACCATTCTTCTCCACGAATTACGTGAGAAATTCCCATCAAATGATCGTCCACAATATTGGCTAAGTGATACGTTGGCATTCCATCAGATTTAAACAAAACTTTATCATCTAAAGTTGACGCATCAATCGAAATTTTTCCACGAATCAAATCATCCAATAAAACTGTACGCGAATCATCAATTTTGAAACGAATCACATAAGGCGTTCCATTCTCAATTAAAGCTTTTGTTTCAGCTTCTGTCATTGATAACGAGTTTTTCAACTTTCCTCTTGTCGACCAATTATAAATAAATGTTTCTTTATTTTCTTCTGCTTTTGCACGTGCAGTGTCTAATTCTTCTGCCGTATCAAACGCATAATATGCATTTCCAGAAGCTAATAATTCGTCTACATATTGTTTGTAGATTTCTTTACGCTCTGATTGACGGTAAGAACCTAAATCTCCACCAAAACCAACACCTTCATCAGGAGTTAAGCCTAACCATTTCAACGAATCGATAATATATTGTTCAGCACCTTCCACATAACGTGTTTGGTCTGTATCCTCTATTCTTAATAAGAATTTTCCGTTATTATGTTTTGCGAAAAGATAATTGTATAACGCAGTACGGACTCCTCCGATGTGTAACGCACCTGTTGGACTTGGCGCAAATCTTACACGAACTTCTTTTGCCATTGTAATCAAAATTTTTGCAAATTTAAGTCGTTCAATTCTATAATAGATATTTATTTTAAATAATATTCTATTTTTTATCTTCGTAAAACGAAAATTCAACAAAATAAAACCACATAAAAATGAAATTATATACAATAGAAACAGGAAATTTTAAATTAGATGGCGGTGCCATGTTCGGAATTGTACCAAAATCGATTTGGAATAAAACCAATCCTGCTGATGATAGAAATTTAATCGACCTTGCGATGAGATGTCTATTAATCGAAGATGGTAAACGATTAATATTGATTGATACAGGAATCGGAACTAAACAAGATGCAAAATTCTTTGGTTTTTATTATTTATGGGGCGATGCTACTTTAGATAACTCTTTAGCCAAACATGGTTTTCATCGCGATGATATTACAGATATTTTCTTGACGCATTTGCATTTTGATCATTGTGGTGGCGCAATTCAATACAACAAAGAGAAAGATTATTTAGAAGCTTCATTCAAAAACGCAAAATTTTGGTCGAATGCGAATCATTGGGATTGGGCAGTAAATCCAAATCCACGTGAAAAAGCGTCTTTCCTGAAAGAAAATATTTTACCTCTACAAGAAAGTGGACAACTTAATTTGATTGATTTGCCTCAAAATGGATCTATTTTAGAAAATTCTCCACTTGGTTTTGATATTTTATTTGTGGATGGACATACCGAAAAGCAAATGTTACCAATCATTACATATAAAAGCAAAAAAATAGTTTATATCGCAGATTTAATCCCAACTGTAGGGCATATTCCATTAATTTATGTAATTGGGTTTGATACACGACCTTTAATAACAGTTGAAGAAAAAGGAACGTTTTTACAAAAAGCAGTCGAAAATGAATATATTTTGTTTTTTGAACATGACCATGTCAACGAATTAGCTACGTTAAAATTAACAGAAAAAGGGGTTAGATTAGATCAAACCTATTCATTTTCAGAAGTTTTTGATTCAATTTAAAATCAATTTCATAACCGAAATGATTTCACAAATTCAGAAAAATATTTTCATACCTTTGTGTTGTCATTTAAAAAAATTATAGAAGCATGGGATGTGGATCTTGTGGAACTTCTAATGGCCTTCCGAAAGGATGTAACAATAATGGTGCTTGTGGCACTGATGGTTGTGGAAAATTATCAGTTTTTGATTGGTTATCGAATATGCAACTTCCAAATGGACAAGAAAAGTTCAATTTTGTGGAAGTTCGTTTCAAAAACGATCGAAAGTTTTATTATAAAAACGAAAACAACATATCTCTAAATATTGGCGATGTAATCGCTGTTGAAGGAACACCTGGTCATGATATTGGGGTTGTTACACTTACGGGTGAGCTTGTTAGAATCCAGATGAAAAAAAAGAATCTTTCGTGGACTGCGGAAGATGTCAAGAAGGTTTATCGCAAAGCGAACCAAAAAGATATAGAAACTTGGGTAGAGTTTCGTGATAGAGAAAAACAAACAATGGTTGATTCTCGAATTATGGCGAAAAACCTTAATTTGGAAATGAAAATTTGTGATGTTGAGTACCAAGGAGATGGAGCGAAAGTTACATTTTATTATACAGCAGAAGGACGTGTAGATTTCAGACAACTAATCAAAGAATACGCTGGGAAATTTGGCGTAAGAATTGAAATGAAACAAATCGGATATCGTCAAGAAGCAGCAAAAGTTGGTGGAATTGGATCTTGTGGACGCGAATTATGTTGTTCTACTTGGTTAACAGATTTCCGCTCTGTGAGCACTGCTGCAGCACGTTATCAACAATTGTCAATTAACTCGCAAAAGTTAGCTGGACAATGTGGTAAATTAAAATGTTGTTTAAATTTTGAATTGGATTCATATTTAGATGCATTAAATAGTTTTCCATCAATGGAAAGCCGTTTCGAGACTGAAAAAGGTTGGGCACATTGTGTTAAAATCGACGTTTTCAAGAAAGAAATGTGGTTTGCTTATGACAAAGGCGGAATTGTTTGGTACAAATTTTCGGTAGACGATATTCAAGAGTTTTTAGCAATCACTGCAAAAGGTCAAAAAACTGAACCTTTAGAGGATTTAGCTAAAAATGTAGAAGAATCGAAACCAGATTTTACAGATGTAATTGGTGAAGATTCTTTAGAACGTTTTGAACGTAAAGAAAAACAGAACAAAAAACGTAAAAGAATTAAGAATAATCAAAATTCTGGAAACGAAAAAGTTGCGGCGAATGCTAATAATCTGAAACCTCAGAAGGCAAAACAAAAACAGCCTAACGAGACGAAAGATAAAGCAAATCGTCCTGAAAATAAACAAGGAAAGAATCCAAATCAGTCTAAAAAGAATAATCAAAATAGACCGAACAAAAATTCGAATCCTAATCAGAATCAGCAACAACAAAATCAGCCAAAAGAGAAGCAACAGCCAACTCAAGCGAAAGAGCAACAAGCTCAACCAAATACTGATCAGCAAAAGCCGCAAGGAAATAATCGCAATCGCAATCAACAAAAGCGAAAACCGAATAATCCGAGCAATAATAGCCAACAAAATAATCAAACAAATCAGGCTAATCAGTCAACTCAACAACCAAAAAAACAACCTCAGCAAAATAATCAAAATGCTGAGCAAAAACCGAAAACTAAGGACGAGAATCAAGCAAATAATTCTCAACCGAATCCAAATAAATCGAAGAATCGAAATAAAAAAAGATTTAATCGTGGGCCAAAACCAGATGATACGCAACAGTAGTTTGCTTTTTATTTTAGTCTTTTTATTGTTTAGTTGCGAGGCTAAACATTATTATCAAGACACAAAAGATGTGAAAGACGAATGGAAGAATAATCAACCTCAAACCTTTACGTTTGATGTAAAAGATCCTAAACCTTCGGCTGTTAACATTGGATTTGTGTTAAGAAATAATACGTCGTATGAATATAGTAACTTATATTTGTTCACGAAATTCATCGATCCTAAAGGAAATGAAATGATTGATACTTTACAGTATTATATTGCAAATCCCGATGGAAGCTGGATTGGTAAAGGAATGACAACAAAAGAAATGATGTTGGTTTATCGCGAAAATTTACCAATAAAAGACTCTGGTCGCTATCAACTAAAAGTTTGGCAAGGTATGCGAACAAAAAATTTGAAAGGAATCGAAGACATTAGTTTGATTGTTGATAAAGCTGAATAATACAGAATGGAAAACAATAAAAATTCTAAAACAAGCACAACTTCTAAAGCAAAAAAGAAGTTCAATAGCTTTTCATTAGCCAAAAAAATAATCGTTACCATTTGGGTACTGTTTTTTTGTGCCGTATTAGGAATTTTCGGAATCTTTTGGGCTACATCTAACGGATGGTTAGGTGAAATTCCCAATGTACGCGATTTAGAAAATCCTGATATTTATGTTTCATCAGAAATTATTTCTTCTGATGGTGTTTTGTTAGATCGTTTCGAAGCAGAACGCAGAACACCAGTCGATTACAAAGATTTACCTCCACATTTAGTTGACGCATTGTTAGCAAAAGAGGACGTTCGTTTCTTTGATCACTCAGGTGTAGACATAAAAGCAGCAGCTCGTGCAATTACTTCTGGAGGAGAATCTGGAGGTGGTTCTACAATTACACAGCAGTTAGCAAAACAATTGTACACAAAAGATCCTTCTTCTAATAAAGTAAAACGTGTTTTACAGAAATTAAAAGAATGGGTAACTTCTGTTCAGTTAGAAAAATTGTACACAAAAGAAGAAATTATTGCAATGTATTTCAATAAGTTCGACTTTATTTATAATGCAAAAGGAATTGAATCTGCTTCTAAAGTTTATTTCAACAAAACAACGAAAGAATTAAATTTAGATGAAGCTGCAACATTGGTTTCGATGTTTCAAAATCCTGTTGCGTATAATCCTGTAAAATATCCTGAAGTTTCTAAAAAGCAAAGAAATCTTGTCTTAAAGCAAATGATGAAATACAACAAAATTTCTCAAGCTGAAGGAGAAGCCGCGCAAAATGCGCCTTTGGTTACAGATAAACAAGATATTATGAAACATGATGAATCACATTCAGCATATTTCAAATCTGCTTTGAGAAAGGAAATTCAACAATGGATGGTTGATTATGAGAAAGAAACAGGAAAATCTTATAACCTTGAAAAAGATGGTTTAAAAATCTATGTAACGTTAGACTCAAGAATGCAAAATTTAGCTGAAGAAGCGGTTAAAAAACAATTAAAAGTTTTACAAGATCAATTCTTTGGAGAGCAACGTGGACGTAGTTTAGCACCATTTTATAATATTTCTGCTGCAAAAAGAACACAAATCTTTAAGCAAGCAATGGCTCGTACAGATTTATACAAAAAGATGAAAGCCGAAGGAAAATCTGAAGCTGAAATTGAAACTGTTTTCAATACACCTCGCGACTCTGTTCAGTTCTTTACATGGAACGGAATTCAGTACAAAAAAGGGAAAACATTGATGGATTCAATCGAATATCACAAACATATTTTACAAGCTGGTTTGATGTCAATGGATCCAAAAGATGGAACAATCAAAGCTTGGGTTGGAGGAATCGATTGGAATTATTTCAAATTTGACCACGTAAAACAAGCACGTCGTCAAGTAGGTTCTACGTTCAAACCGTTTGTTTATGCAACAGCTATTAACCAATTAGGATTAACACCTTGTCATACCGTTTCTAATGAGAGAATACCAGGAAAATGGTCTCCTCGAAATGCTAACGGTAAATATGGTGGATCTCAAGATTTAAGAACTGCATTAGCTTATTCAACAAATATTGTCGCTGCCCGTTTGATTATGCAAACAGGTGAAGAACCTGTAATTCAAATGGCTCGGGACCTTGGAGTTGAATCTCCTATCGTAAAAGATCCTACAATTGCATTAGGTTCTGCTGACTTATCTTTATATGAAATGGTTGGTGCGATGAGTGCTTTTGCTAATGGTGGTATTTACATTAAACCCCAATTAATCTTAAGAATAGAAGATAAACAAGGAAAAGTTATCAAAGATTATACACCTCAAACACGAGAAGTTGTTAATGAAAACGTAGCGTACACTATGATTGATTTGATGAAAGGTGTTATAGACAGAGGTTCTGGTGCGAGATTAAGAAATCGCTACGGAATGACTGCCGAAATTGCTGGTAAAACAGGTACAACAAACGAAAACTCTGATGGTTGGTTTATGGGATTAACACCAAATTTAGTTACTGGAGTTTGGGTTGGTGCAGAAGACCGATTTGCTCACTTTGCGAGTACAGCCACAGGGCAAGGAGCCAATACAGCTATGCCAATTTGGGCTTATTATATGCAAGGCGTTTACAAAGAAGGAGGTAAATTTGGGGTAACAGTTGGAGATAAATTTGACAAACCTAAAGACATTGAAAAACATTGGGATTGTTCGAATACATACGGATTCCATCAATATGATGAAATGTATGATCCAGGTCCAATTATCGAAGGAAGTGGTAGTGAAAGCGTAGGCGAAAACTATGAAATTCCTGATGAAGAAGGTCAATAATTAAATTGATATAAACAAAATAGCCACTCAAAATTGAGTGGCTATTTTTATTAGTTATAATTCCTCTTTTTCGTCTTCGTTATCAAACTGATTGTTGTACGCTTCACGCTCTTGTGCCAATTTCTTTTCGCGTTGTTTTTTCTTATAGTCTCGAATCGTCATATAGGTTAACAACACAACAAGCGCTGCAACTAAAAAATAATTAACATACGTAAATAAGTTCGTAATTGTATCAGTTACCACCTCATCTGGCGTTACAACAGCGTTTTCTTCCATAGGAAATATTTTTTATTGATAGAATTCTTTCGGATATTCTACCATTCCATTCACATTTTTTAGAGCTTCTTCAATCAACTCAATTGCCATGCAGTTCTCATCTGGAACATCAAAAGGTAACTGAATATCAAAATCAGATGCTTTTCTGTAACCAAATTTAGGATAATAAGTTGGATGACCTAATAAAATAACAGATTCAAAACCTAATTCTTTCGCTTTATTATGAGCAAATGCTATTAAATGACCACCAATTCCATTTCCTTGATAATTAGGTAAAACCGCTACAGGAGCAAGTGCTAAAGAATCGTAAGAAGAATCCGAATGATTAATTTTAATTTTTGTCAATAAAATATAACCAACAATCATCTCATTCATTTCAAATACCAAAGACAATTCAGGTACAAAACCATCAGAATCTCGTAATCGCTCTACTAAAAATTGTTCACGATGATCACTATATTCTTCATTTTCAAATGCCTTTTCAATCAATTTAAAAACTTGTTCATAATCTCTCTTCTCCTCTTTTATAATATTCATTCCATCATAAATTAATTAACCTTATAAAATTAGAAAAAGGTTTTAACAAAACAAACAACAAATCGTATCTTTGTCGTTTATAGTTTTTAAGCAAATGAGTCAACCAAAAAGATATACAATTACAGCGGCTTTACCTTATGCTAACGGACCATTGCATATTGGTCACATGGCAGGTGTTTACGTTCCTTCTGATATTTATGCACGTTTTTTACGAAGAAAAGGAAAAGATGTAGCATTTATTGGAGGTTCTGATGAACATGGTATTCCAATTACAATTCGTGCCAAAAAAGAAGGCGTTACACCTCAAGACATTGTTGATCGTTACCACGAAAATATCAAAAATACATTGACAAATTTTGGTGTGACATTCGATATTTATTCTCGTACAACATCAGATAAACACAGAGAAGTTGCACAAGATTTCTTCAAAACGTTATATAACAACAACAAGTTTACAGAAGATGTTACGGAACAATTTTATGACGAAGATGCGCACGAATTTTTAGCAGATCGATACATTCGTGGTGAATGTCCGAAATGTGGAAACACAGATGCTTATGGAGATCAATGTGAAAAATGTGGATCAACATTAAGTCCAGAAGAATTGATTAACCCTCGTTCTGCTTTATCTGGAAATACACCAATCAGAAAAGAAACTAAAAACTGGTATTTGCCATTAGATCAGTACCAAGATTTCTTATCAAAATGGATTTTAGAAGGTCACAAAAATGATTGGAAATCGAGTGTTTATGGTCAAGTAAAATCTTGGTTAGACGATGGTTTGAAACCTCGTGCAATGACACGCGATTTGAACTGGGGAATTCCTGTTCCAGTAGAAGGTGCTGAAGGAAAAGTAATGTATGTTTGGTTCGATGCACCGATTGGTTACATTTCTTTCACGCAAGAATGGGCAGAGAAAAACGGTAAAAATTGGAAAGATTATTGGCAAAATGAAGAAACAAAATTGGTTCATTTCATCGGAAAGGACAATATCGTTTTCCACTGTATCATTTTCCCAACTATGATGAAAGCGCATGGCGATTACATTATGCCAGACAATGTTCCTGCAAACGAATTCTTGAATTTAGAAGATGATAAAATATCAACTTCTCGTAATTGGGCAGTTTGGGCACACGAATATTTAGAAGATTTTCCAAATCAACAAGATACATTACGTTATGTGTTAACGGCGAATATGCCTGAAAATAAAGACAATAACTTTACGTGGAAAGATTTCCAAACGAAGAATAATTCTGAATTAGTTGGAATTTTAGGAAACTTTATCAACCGCGTAATGGTTCTTTCTCACAAATATTACGAAGGAATTGTTCCTGCAAAAACAATTGAATTTGAAGAATTAACTGAAATCAAATATTTTGCAAAACGCATTGGTGATCATTTAGAGAAATATGAATTCCGTGCTGCATTGACAGAATATATGAATTTGGCTCGTCTTGGAAATCAATTTTTACAAGCGCAAGAACCTTGGAAAAAAGGTGATGATCCTGAAACTGTGAAAGGAATTATGTATGCCGCTACGCAAATTGCTGCTGCATTAGGACAATTAGGAGAACCATTTATTCCATTCGCTTCTGAGAAAATGTTGGCTATGATGAATGTAGAAAAAATGAGCTGGGACGATTTAGAATCAACAGACGAATTTGTAAAAGCTGGACATCAATTGGGACAGTCTGAATTAATTTTTGCAAAAATTGAGGACGAAGCCATCGAAGCACAAATCAATAAATTAAACGAAAGTAAAGTCAAAAATAATATGACAAATCCAAACGCAGAGCCTCAAAAAGAATTAATTTCTTTTGACGATTTCCAAAAAATGGATATCCGTATCGGAACTATTTTAGAAGCGAAAAAAGTTGAAAAAGCAGATAAATTATTCGAACTAAAAGTAGATACAGGAATGGACGTTCGTACAATTGTTTCTGGTATTGCAGAACATTTTACGTTAGAAGAAATCGTAGGAAAACAAGCAATGGTTTTAGCAAATTTAGCGCCTCGTAAAATTCGTGGAATCGAATCGAACGGAATGTTATTATTCGCTGATAAAGCGGACGGAAAATTAACGTTTGTAAATCCAGAAGAAGAAACGCCAAATGGTGTTCAGGTTGGATAGACTTAGATTTTAGATATAAGTATTGAGATATTAGAAAGCCACTTCGATGAAGTGGCTTTTGTTTTATTTTAGTTTAAATTCAGTTGCAATAACATATTGATTATCTAAAATTAATAACTGATTTTTAAACTTTTTCGGCTCTCCAAAAGTTTTAAATTTGATATTATTTTCAATAAAAAATTTCTCTATCTCATTAATTATTGAAAATGGAGCGTTCAGAAATTTACCATTTCCTTCATTTATATTCTTTAAAAAAGTTTCAAAATCTAAATTTGATTTGTTTAAATAATCTTTTAATTCTCGAAAGCCTAGAACTCTATTATGAATAATCCTTTCTATATTTTCTAGAAAAAAATCTATGTTTTGTGGTTTTGAATTTAAGAAAATTTCTAAAAAACTTTCATTGTAATCAATTAATAATGGGTGGTCAGTAAACAACAATAACTTACATTTATTCTTTTCTTTTAAGAAAGCTTCCTTTTTACCAAGAAAATCAAAACGATAATTAATATTCTCAAAAATTAAAGTGATATAATTTGTATTAAAATCGTTAATTCTTATAAATTGATTATTTAAATCGTTAATTGTCATTAAAAAAATTTTCTAAGGATGTTCTGGAAAAGTAAACGAATCACCTTGATTTGGTTTATTTTTTCGTTGAGTTGGATTGTCTTCTTTTGTTATTTGATGCTCATTCAATTCATGTGCTGCTGTAAACGAAGTAACCATTGTATTCAGCATTTCCGAAGCGGCAGTTGGCGAATTTGGTAACAAAACTAATTTGCTTCCAGATTTTTCTCCAATCGCTTGCAATGTATCATAATGTTGCGTCACCACAATTAACGCAGAAGCTTCTTGCGACGTAATTCCTGCTCCATTCAATACATCAACCGATTCTAATAAACCTTTTGCAATTTCACGACGTTGATCCGCAATACCTTGTCCTTGCAAACGCTTCGATTCTGCTTCGGCTCTTGCTTTTTCTACAATCAAAATACGTGCAGCATCACCTTCATATTGCGCCGCTAATTTTTCACGTTCAGCTGCATTAATACGGTTCATCGCATGTTTTACTTGCTCATCTGGATCAATATCGGTTACCAACGTTTTGACAATTTCGTAACCATATGAATTCATAGCTTCTTGCAATTCACTTTTTACAGCAACCGCAATATCATCTTTCTTCTCGAAAACATCATCTAAACGAAGTTTTGGAACCTCAGCTCGAACAACGTCAAAAACGAAAGAAGTTATTTGTGTATAAGGATTATCTAATTTGTAAAATGCATCATAAACTTGAGTTTTGATGACTTGATATTGAACAGAAACTTTCAATCGAACAAATACATCATCTTTTGTCTTCGTTTCGACAACAACATCTAATTGTTGAATTTTAAGAGACATTTTTCCAGCAATTCTGTCTACAATCGGAATTTTGAATTGTAATCCTGGGTTACGAATACTATTAAATTTCCCGAAACGCTCAATAACAACCGCAGTTTGTTGTTTTACTGTAAAGACGAATAAAAAAAGGAAAATAATTCCAAGAAAAACGATCACGCCTAAATATCCCATAAGTTTTAGTGTTTTGAATTTGTTGGATTAAGATACAAAAAAAATTAGGAATGTTAAGTTATAACATTCCTAATTCGAATTTTGCTTCTTCGCTCATCATATCTCTATCCCAAGGTGGATCGAACGTAATTTCTACGTAACATTTCGTTACATATTCTATCTCTTCTACGCGCTGTTCTACCTCTAGAGGTAAACTTTCAGCCACAGGACAGTTTGGAGATGTAAGGGTCATGGTAACTTTTACTTCACCATCTGCATTCACCTGTGCATCGTAAACCAATCCCAATTCATATATATCAACTGGAATCTCTGGATCGTAAACTGTTTTGAATTTTTCAACCAATTTTTCTCCAATCGAATCTAATTGTTGTTCTGTTAATGCCATTGTTATCAACTGTTATTGTTCTGCAAATGTACGAATAGTTTAGCTTACGTGGAATTTTTCTAAATAACTATTTTTAATGACTTAAAATAAAATAGTTATAATAGAAGAAAATCGCTTCTTTGGAGAGCCCAAAAAAGCGATTTACAAACACGAAGAACTTTTTTATAAGAAAAGTTTTTTCTTTATATGGATTTAATTATAGACCTACTGTCCATCCTTTTGCCCAAGTTGGTGTGTCTACACCATTTCCAGCTCCAGTATTGTTAGCTTTTGAATAGAATTTGGTTACATCCACAGCAGCACCTGCAGAAGTTTTTCCACTTGATTCTGTATTAACATTAATAAATTGAACATTTTTAACTAATAAATCTTTTGAAGTCCAACCTAAAGTAACATCATGCTCAATATCGATACCTTTTGCCCAGTTTGCTAAAACAAAATTTTCTAATTGTCCTTTTGTTCCTTGACGTAATTTAATCGCTTGATTTTCACCTTCTCCTACATAATCTTTACCTAAACCAATTAAAGTTACATTCTTAATAATTGGATTTGAGAATGGTGTTAAATTATTGTTACTATCATTATTATCAGCCTCTATACCTCTATTTCCTTTGTTACGACCTTCTTTTCCGTACCAATATTCGTTTGTACCAACCCAACCTTCTGTCCAGTCAAATTGATCATCTTCGTTTTCATTTGATACGATATATTTTGTATTAACAGTTCCTCCAAAGAACTCAATTCCGTCATCAGAACCAGCATATAATTGAACATATTCTATTTTAGTTCCGTTACCAACACCAAATAAAGAAAGTCCATTAAATTCTTTTTTGTTATTAAAAATTGCACCTGCATACTCGATACGAGTATATGTGATTGTACCAGAATTATCTGTTGCTACATCACCACCATATGTTAACTCAGAAACTTCTGCTGTTGCTGATTTTGCTTTGTTGATTGGTGCTTTACCACATAAAACAATCCCTCCCCAAGATCCTGGAGTTCCTTTTTCTGATGTAAATACAACAGGTTTAGAGGAAGTTCCGTTAGAGAATATTTGTCCTCCTTGTGCTACAGCTATGTATGATGAAGTACCTCCATTGGCAATAATTTTAGTTCCAGCAGGAATTGTAAGTGTTGCTCCTTCATTTACTTGTAAAGCTCCTGTTAGATAATATGTTTTAGATGCATCTAATGTAATTTTATCTCCACTTTTCAACTGACCTTTAAAATCAGCAGGATTCGCAACAAAGCCAGAAGGATTTGTTTCTTCTACTCCATTATCGTCGTTATTACTACAGCTTGTTAATGCTAATGTAGAAAATGCACCTACTAAAAATAGTTTTAAAATTGATTTTTTCATAATTAAATGTTTTATTTTGTTTGTTTTATTTTGTTTTTAAAATTGATAGTTAACAGATAAACCGAAGTTCATTCCTTTTTTATAACTTAATGTTTTTACATCTCCATTCAAATTCTCTTGTACACGGTCTATTGTAGGGTTTAATAAGTTTTTAGCAGAGAAATTGATTCCAATATTTTTATTCAATTTTGAACGTAAAATGAAATCTAATGTGCCAAATCCTTTATCTACTTGATTTCCTCTTGTTTCAGTTCCAAGCGCATAAATACGATCAGAGAAATAGTTGTAAGCCACAGTTGCCATTACACTTCCTCCACTTGTCCATTTCTTAGAATAAGATAAATCTGCATTCGTAATAAATTTAGAAGCTCCTGTAAATGCATCTTCTTTATTCGTAAAGTTGGTATTGATTCGTTGTCCATTGAACAAAGTTTCGTTATACACTTTCTCATTATCTAACTCTTGATTAGAATACATGTAAGCTCCGTTAAAACCAATTGTTAACTGCTCTGGATTCGATGTTTTGTTATCCAAGATTGCTTTTCTAACCTCTAGTTCTGCACCAATTGCATATCCCCAATCACCTGTATTTGCATAAGAAATATCATTAGATGATGAAGCAATTGTTGTTGTATTGATTGGATCTTGAATATATTTTCCGAAACCACCAAAAGAGATTACTTCTCCACTTTTCGGGAACCATTCCCATTTAATGTCTGCATTATAATTTGTCGAAGGGTACAACATTGGATTTCCACGGAAAGTTTCTGTTACATCTTCATAAACAAACATAGCAGTTTCTTTGAATTGAGGAAGTGTATATGTTTTAGATGTAGCGAAGCGTAAGTTTTGATTATCTGTTAATTTATAACGTAACATCAAACTTGGTAATAATTCGAATTGATCAAATGAGCGTTCTCCTTTAGATAAAGCTGTGTACCAATCAATACTTTGTTTAAGATATTCTGCACGAACCCCTAAAACAGCTGTTAATCGATCTGTAAAATTGTATTCTACTTCAACAAAACCAACTTGAATATCTTTTTGTCCATTATAAGTTTGAGCACGATAGTTTCCATTTCCATCCATATCAAATGTAGTAATGGTAAACAATTTATCTTCTCCAAAATTTGATTGATTAAATACTGCGTCTAAATTATTTGGATCAGCTTGAATACCACTTCTTGTAAACTTCATATTAAATTGATTTGCTTCAAAATCTCTTTCTTTATGTCTACCTTGGTAACCAACAGAGACTTTAGCTTTATAATCTTTCAAATCTCCTCCAAAAACACGGTTATATTCTAAATTTGCCGAAATTTCGTTCTCATTAAGATTTTGGTAATAACGGTTACTTAACGAAGCATCTTGAGTTGCTAAAAAATATTGACCTGTTTGTTTATCCAAACGCATCGTATTTTGCAAACGATCTGGCATATCTTGTTTCACAGTATTGTAAGAAATCCCCCAATGAAACTCAGATTTATCATCCAATCTATGATCTCCTAATAATTGATTCACAAAAACTTGATTTTTTTCGTAAGTTCCTCTACGTATAAATCCTTCATGATTATCATCATTTACTAAATCAATAACAAAACCTCTATACTCTTGTAAACTTTGAGAAGTATTGTTAATAAAAATACTATTTGCTCTTAATCGATTATTTGGATTAAAATCATAATACAAATTCACCATTCCTGTAGTATTCGTATTATAGCTATCTTTAGTATAGTTTTTAAAGTTATTAAAATATGCTCCTTCTGCATTTACAGAGGCCGCTAAACCTTTCTCGATACTTTGAGCTGAGTTATCAAAAGCAGCTGTTGCAAAGAATCCGAATTTTGCTCCGTTTTCAAACTTGTAACTTTTTCCTCCTTTTATATTGAAACCTCCCGCTACAGCAGATTTAGATTGCGGATTGAAACTATTTGTAAAATGATATCCAGTTGTTGCGTTTGCTGGAATTTTCGTTTTTTGGAAACCAAACCAATTTGGTCCATCTTGCAAATTGAAGTTTTTATTGGTAATCGCGTTAGAATTCAAATTTAATCCTGTTCCGATTTCTAATAAACCATTTCCTTCATATAATTTTGATGAAATATCAATATTTGCTCCACCAAAATCAGCCATCATTCTTACATTGAATGTTTTGCTCAACGAAATATAATCAATAACGTCTGTTGGAAATAAATCCAATTTAATATTCTTGTTACTAGGATTTTCTGACGGAACTGGTAAACCATTCAATGAAGTATAATTATAACGGTCTCCTAATCCACGTACAAAAACATCTCCTGTACCTTCTTGTTTTGTAACACCAGCCATTTTCGCAACTGCCGAAGCCGCATCACTTACACCTTTACGATCCAATTCTGCTGCACCAATATTCTCTACCATTTTTACAGATTTTTTCTGAATATTAAGTAAAGAAGCTTCTCCAGATTTATCTTTTCTACCTGTTACAACAGCTGTAGATAAATCAATCTTTGTATCTTTTAAATCTTCTGGTTTCAAATACATATTTAATGTATTCGAATCTGATAAATTTTGAGAAACAGATTGATAACCGTCTACTTTAATATCCAGTTGATACGTATCATCTGGAACAGAAATTTCGTAGTGACCTTTATCGTCTGTTTTTGCTTGAATATTTAATCCTTCAACCACAAAAGTTTTTTCAGAAAGTGGTTGGTTTGTTTTTTGATCAAATAAAGTTCCTTCTAATTTAATATTAGTCTGTGCAAAAAGTGCTGCCGAACCTAATAATAAAAGTAAAGTTAAATTGCGTTTCATTGCGATTGTATAATTCGTGTTTGTTTGATGGCAAAGTTGCTGCAATCCAATGAAAAACATTTTTAGAAATTGTAAAGGTTTTGTTAGGTAATTGTTATGAAATTATCGTAACTTTAAATGAATGTTAAGAAATGTTTTTACCTAATTTCTCCTAAAATTTAAGCTTAATTTTACATCGACTAATTTTATTTAGTTATTACAAACAATTATGAAGAACATTAAAATTTTATTAGTTGACGACGAACCAGATATCTTAGAATTCATTGGTTACAACTTAAAAAAAGAAGGTTTTGAAGTAGAAACAGCTCAAAACGGACTAGAAGGTTTGAAACAAGCTAAAATTTTTCGTCCAGATTTAATTCTACTAGATGTTATGATGCCGCAAATGGATGGAATGGAAATGTGTGCCGAATTAAGAAAGTTAGATTCTTTCAAGGATACTTTAGTTGTTTTTCTTTCTGCTCGAGCTGAAGACTTTTCTCAATTAGCTGGCTATGATGCTGGTGCAAATGATTACATCTTAAAGCCTATCAAACCAAAAGTTTTAATTAGTAAACTAAATGCTTTATTGAAATTAAAACAACCTAACGAAGCGGCAAAAGACGAATTCATCAAATTGAATAATTTCGAGATTAACCGCGAAACCTATAAAGTAAATTACCAAGGACAAGACTTTTTGTTACCTCGAAAAGAATTTGAATTGATTGCTTTATTAGCTTCAAATCCAGAACGTGTTTTCAAACGTGAAGAAATTTTGGAGAAAGTTTGGGGAAATGAAGTTGTAGTTGGCGGACGTACAATTGACGTACATATGCGCAAATTACGCGAAAAATTTGGGAACGATCGTTTCTCTACAATCAAAGGAATTGGATACAAAATAAATGACTAAAAGCTCGTAATGGCTTCAACTTTCAAAGTTCAAAACATCTTTCTATTTGCCTTTCTCAGTACATTATTCTTGGCTTTAGGATTTGTTTTGTTCTCTTTTTTATGGTTTGGAAATATTGATTTTATTCTCCAAGAAAAACTATTTTTCATTAGTTTAATGCTTCTTTTATTGATTGGATTATCAATATTTTATTGGTTTTCTTTAAAAAATCAACGAAGAAAAGATTTTACTGAAATCTCGAAAAATATTCCACAATTTCAATCCAGCACAATGGATTTTGAAGAACTTTCTCAAAAAATTTCTACAATTACAGAAGATCAATCCAAAGAAATTGATGTTTTGAATGAGAGAGAAAATTACAGAAGAGATTTTCTTGGAAATATTTCGCATGAATTAAAAACGCCCCTTTTTTCGGTACAAGGTTATTTGTTAACGCTGATAGAAGGTGGAGTTGAAGATGAATCTATTCGCGATAAATACTTAAACCGAATCAATAAATCGGTTGATCGATTGATTTATTTAGTCAAAGATTTGGACATGATTGCAGAACTTGAACGTGGACGAATCAATATCGAATTTTCAGTTTTCAACTTGACGGCACTTGTACAAGATGTGATTGATTTATTAGAAATTAAAGCTGAAAAAAATAACATCAAAATTTCTCTAAATTACCCTATTCATCAACCGATAAAAGTTGTAGGTGATATTCAGAAAATTCAACAGGTTTTAATCAATTTGATTGTAAATGCCATCAATTATTCTAATCCAAATACAGAAATTAACATCGATTTTGAAGAATATGATGATAAAATTCAAATCTCAATAAAAGATCAAGGAGTTGGGATAAAACAGGAAGACATTGACCGAATTTTTGAGCGTTTTTACCGAATTGATAAATCTCGAAATCGTAATAATGGCGGGTCTGGATTAGGTTTGGCAATTGTAAAACATATTTTAGAAGCCCATAAACAGAAAATTTATGTGACAAGTAAAATAGGAAAAGGTTCTACTTTTTCGTTCTATTTACAGAAGGCTTAATATTGTTCTTGCTTCTTAGTAAATTTCAAGGTAATGTTGTGTTTAAAAACTTTCAACGTGTCGTTTTTAGTCTCTTTCCACAAAAAATAAGGAGGTTTCAAATTCAATACATTTCCTTTTACAGCCAATGAATCCTCAAAAAGTTCTGCATAAAGAACAGTATCTTTTTTTAAGAATGCTTTGTCTTTATAATCAATCAAATAATAATCACTTCTGACATAAATAGGATCTTTGACACGAAGTGTTGAATCCTTTTTATCAAAATTCCATTTGATATTAATAGGATTAAAACCATCTTCGTACCCCACAAAAATACGTGTCGTATTTACAATATGACGAACAGAAAAAATAAGGACAGTAAAAAAAAATAAGGATACCAATATAATATCAATTCTTTTTTCATGGATTAGGTTTAGTTGTTGATTGTTAATGTACAAATATCGCCATTCTATTCTAAAAGATACATAAAAAATGTAAATTTGCATAAATTTAATTTTAATATAACTTCCAATAATGCAATATAATCCGAATGAAATCGAACCAAAATGGCAAAAATTTTGGATTGAAGACAAGACGTTCAAAGCTGAAAATCAATCAGAAAAACCTAAATTTTACGTATTAGACATGTTTCCTTACCCTTCTGGAGCAGGATTACACGTAGGTCATCCACTTGGATACATTGCGTCTGATATTTATTCTCGATACAAAAAATTAAAGGGTTTCAACGTTTTACACCCAATGGGTTACGATTCTTTTGGTTTGCCTGCGGAACAATATGCGATTCAAACTGGTCAACATCCTGCGATTACAACAACAACGAATATCGAAGGTGGTGTTGATAAACAAGGAAATGTGATTGCTGGTTACGAGAACCAAATGAAAAAAATTGGTTTGGGATACGATTGGGATCGTGAAATCAGAACTTCAGAACCTGAATATTATAAATGGACACAATGGATTTTCAATCAATTATTTGATTCAT
This sequence comes from Empedobacter sp. UBA5036, assembly GCF_002415215.1. NCBI lineage: Bacteria > Pseudomonadati > Bacteroidota > Flavobacteriia > Flavobacteriales > Weeksellaceae > Empedobacter > Empedobacter sp. UBA5036. The sequence continues at coordinate 16,700 of NZ_DICC01000072.1, read as the reverse complement.
ATTATGATAATTCAACCGATAAAGCTGAATCCATTTCAAAATTAGTTGAAACATTCAAAACTGAGGGTAATGCAAGTGTAAATGCTGTGGCAGATGATGATATCGAAATCTTTACCGCAGATCAATGGAATGCCTATTCTGAAAAAGAACAACAAACAATTTTATTAAAATATCGTTTAACTTTCTTAGCAGAAGCAGAAGTAAACTGGTGTCCAGATTTAGGAACTGTTTTAGCGAATGACGAAGTAATTAACGGATTATCTGAACGTGGAGGATTCCCTGTTGTGCGCAAAAAAATGACACAATGGATGATGCGTATCACGGCTTACGCTGATCGTTTGTTAACTGGTTTAGATAAATTAGATTGGCCAGATCCGATCAAAGAATCTCAAAAAAATTGGATTGGTAAATCTCAAGGTGCATCAATCTTTTTTGATGTTGTAGGAAACGATGAAAAAATTGAAGTTTTCACTACTCGTCCTGATACTGTTTTTGGTGTTTCTTATGTAACATTAGCGCCAGAGCATCCTTTAGTTTCTCAAATTACAACAGCAGAAAACAAAGCAAAAGTTGATGCTTATGTCGATTATACTTCAAAACGTTCTGAACGTGATCGTTTAGCGGATGCTAAAAATATTACAGGAGAATTTACCGGGGCTTACGCCATTCATCCATTTACAGGAAAACAAATTCCGATTTGGATTGGTGATTACGTATTGGCTTCTTATGGAACTGGAGCTGTAATGGCTGTTCCTGCTGGTGATGAACGTGATTTTGCTTTTGCAAATCATTTCAATTTACCAATTATTAATATTTTCAAAAATCAAGATATTTCTGAAGCTGCTTTTACAGAAAAAGGTGGATTCGAATTACAAGATTCTGATTTCTTAAACGGATTAGATTATAAACAAGCGGTTGCAAAAGCGATTGAAGCTTTAGAAGAAAAAAGTTTTGGACAAGGAAAAACAAACTTCCGTTTACGCGAAGCTGTTTTCTCTCGTCAAAGATATTGGGGAGAACCGGTTCCTGTTTACTTCAAGGACGGGATGCCTTACACAATTCCTACAGAAGCTTTACCAATTATTTTACCTGAAGTGGACGAATATTTACCAACATCTGAAGGTGAGCCACCATTAGGGCGTGCAACAAAATGGGCTTTTGATACAACAACTAATCAAGTTGTAGATAATACTTTAATCAATAACGAAACTATTTTCCCAATAGAACTAAATACAATGCCAGGTTGGGCAGGTTCTTCTTGGTATTGGTTACGTTATATGGATGCAAAAAACGACAACGATTTTGTATCTAAAGAGGCTGTTGATTATTGGCAAAATGTAGATTTATACATGGGTGGATCTGAGCATGCTACTGGTCACTTATTATATTCTCGTTTTTGGCAAAAATTCTTATTCGATAAAGGTTTAGTTCCAACGGATGAGTATGCAAAAAAACTTATCAACCAAGGAATGATTTTGGGAATGACCGCTTATGCATATAGAATTAATGGAACAAATACTTTTGTTTCTAAATCTTTGAAAGATCAACATGAAACAACACCAATCCGTATTGATGTTAAGTTGTTAAAAGATGGAGGCGACGAATTAGATACAGAAAAATTCAAAACTTGGAGAGAAGATTTTGCTAATGCAGAATTTATCTTAGAAGATGGGAAATACATCACAGGACGTGAGGTTGAAAAGATGTCAAAATCTTACTACAATGTCTTAAATCCTGATGATATTTGTAATCAATATGGAGCAGATTCTTTACGTTTATACGAAATGTTTTTAGGTCCTGTTGAACAGTCTAAACCATGGAATACACAAGGTTTATCTGGAGTTTATTCATTCTTGAAAAAATTCTGGAGATTATATCATTCAGGAACAGAAGAAACATTTTTTGTTTCGGAAGATGAACCAACAAAAGAAGAAATGAAAGTGTTGCATCAAACCATCAAAAAAGTGGACGAAGATGTAAACAATTTCTCTTTTAATACATCGGTTTCTACTTTTATGATTGCTGCAAACGAATTAGGAAAATTAAAAACAACTAAACGTGCAATTTTAGAGCCTTTGGCTATTATTATTTCTCCTTATGCACCGCATATTGCAGAAGAATTGTGGTCAAAATTAGGACATGAAACGTCAATTGCACATGCAGATTTCCCTGTTTTCGAAGAAAAATGGTTGATTGCAGATGCTAAAGAATATCCAGTTTCATTCAATGGTAAAATGAAATTTTTGTTAGAATTACCTTTGTCGTTATCGAAAGAAGAAATTCAAGAAATTGTAATGAACGACGAACGTACAATCAAACAATTGGGTGATCGTACTCCGAAAAACATTATTATTGTTCCTGGAAAAATCATTAATATCGTTGGATAAAAAAAGATTTTAGATACTAGATTTTAGTATTGAGAATATAGATAAAATCCTCGCAATTGCGAGGATTTTATATTTTATACTATCTTTAATCAAAACTATAACTCAATGAAATATTTACCAACACTCGAAACAGAACGGTTAATCATCAGACCTATTACGATTGATGATTTACAAGATTTTTTTGAAATGGATTCACAACCAGAAGTTCATGAATTTCTAAAAGCAGAACCTATTCAAACCATTGAAGAAACAAAAGAAATTATTGAAGATATCCAAAAACAATATGAAGAACTTGGACATGGTCGTCTTGCTGTTGTTGAAAAAGAAACAGGTAAAATGATTGGTTGGACTGGTTTTAAATATATTATAGAAAGCGAATCGATGAATAATAAATTCGATTTTATTGATATCGGATATCGTTACAGAAAAGAAACTTGGGGAAAAGGTTATGCAACTGAAGCTGCCGAAGCTTGCATGGACTTTTACAGAAAAAATATGTCACATATTAAACTAAACGCAATAACGCATGTTGATAATAAAGCTTCTCGAAATGTGTTAGAAAAAATGGGATTTGAAGTCACTGAAACTTTTCATCTTGACATGTGGGATTTGGATTGCTTTTGGTATGAATTGAAGAAATAATTAACTTCAAAATAATCTTGGTTCACGCAACCTTTTAAGCAATTGATTCTCTTTCTTTTAAATACTATTTATATGAAAAAGAATTTTTTACTTTTTTTGTTCGTTATTGGTTTTGGACAATTCATTTCAGCACAAGAAAAATCAAGCGATGAGCGCAAAAATGTCATCACTTTTAGCGTTCTTTCAGCAGCATTATCACCTCCAAGATGGACGTTTGGATACATTTATAAACTCAACGAACGTTATTGGATTGGCTCTGAAATCGGCTACGGAAGTTATCATAGCATTCCTCTTAGTCACAAACCAAAATATAAAATCAACGAAGATTATCAACTTTTTGAGATTCGACCAGAATTTTTTATCAATCTAAGCGAAAACAGACGAGTAAAACATCTTATTTCTTCCGAGTTTTTCTATATTCATCACACCGATCATCTTGAAAATGGTGAATATTACCGAAATGATGCTCAAAATTTTTCGTATTTATATTCGTATGACGAAGCCGATTATAAACGAATAAAATATGGATTGAATATCAATTACAATATTTTTATTCCAACTCATAAAGGATTAGTTTTTATTCCAAAAGTTGGTTTGGGTGTAAAAAATAGAAATGTAAAATATTCGAATGTTACAAATTTAGAAAGTGTTGATACTCGAATTTTTGATGATTTTATGGGCGGTTTAGAAAATCATTATAAAAAAGAAGGTTCTTCTACAGATTTCAATTTAAATCTTAACTTTAAGATCGCTTATCAATTTTAAACAAAACATGAAAAAAATAATTTTAACGACAATTTGTTTGGCTGCATCACAAGCTAATTTTGCACAAAAAATTTCGACAAATGATTATGAAGTTAAAACAACTTTAGCTGATTTTAATCTGAAAGGAAAGGTTGAAAAAGTGACTTCAACTGCAACAGATGCAAAAGGAAATACCACAACTTTACCTTTTTTGGAGAATGAATTTTACAATCAAATTTCGTTAGAATTTAATCAAAAAGGATTGTTAACAAAGCGAACAAATTATTTGGATTATCAAGGAAAATTAGCTGTTTATAACTATGTTAATTACGACTACAATAACTCAAATTTTATTGATAAACAGACAAATACAGTTATTAACAATGGTGAAGATCCAAAACGAATTGCTTCCGACAAAACCTTTGTTTATGACAATAAAAATCGGTTGATAAACTTGACAGAAAATATTGAAGGGAAATCGTCAAAATCGAGTTATGAAACGATTTTTAATTATTCGAATAAGTTGGATAAAATCACGACAAAAGTGGAAGGTTCTACGATTAGTGAGAATAATTTGACATATAACAAAAATGGTTTATTGGTTTTGGATGAAATGACTTCTTTTGATGGAAAAAAAGGGCGAAAATCGTATTATATTTATGATAAAGAAACACCTATTTTTCAGGAAGAAATTGCTGGAAATTCGAGCAAAATAATGTTTTTTGAGAATGGAAACATTTCAAAATTACAATCATTTGACGCCAATAAAACGTTAGCTTATCAAGCTGATTTTGATTCGAAAAATGAAATTGTAAACTTCAAAAAACAATCCTTCCGAAATGGACAAACTGTTTTAACTTCTTATCAAGTTTCGTATGAATATGATTCGAAAAATAATTGGATAAAAGCTTCTATTTCAATCAATGGAGAATTGAAATATGTTGTAAAACGAACGATAAATTATTATTAAAACACAAAAGGTTGAGCAATGCTCAACCTTTCTTCACAAATAAATAACACAACACTACTTATTAAGTCATTAAAGTAGGATGTTAAGCTTAAATCGCTTTTGGCGTATATATTTTTCTTAATTCTTTTGTCGCCGCAACCATTTCGATTAATGCTTTTTCGGTTTCTTCCCAATGACGCGTTTTTAGTCCGCAATCAGGATTTACCCATAATTGATCTGCTGGAATAACTTTTGCCGCTTTCTCTATCAAATCAACCATTTCCTCTTTCGACGGAACGCGAGGCGAGTGAATATCATAAACTCCAGGTCCAATATCATTTGGATAATTGAAATCTGAAAAAGCATTTAATAATTCCATCTGACTTCTCGAACATTCAATTGTAATGACATCCGCATCTAAATCAGCAATATTTTGAATAATATCGTTGAATTCTGAATAACACATATGCGTATGAATTTGCGTAGAATTATCAACATTACTTGAGGCTAATTTAAACGAATCAACAGCCCATTTCAAATAATTTTGCCATTCATCTTTTCTTAATGGTAAACCTTCTCGAATTGCAGGCTCATCAATCTGAATAATTTTAATTCCAGCTTTTTCTAAATCCGAAACTTCATCTCGAATCGCCAATGCAATTTGTTTACACGTCGTAGATCTTGGCTGATCATCGCGAACAAAAGACCATTGTAAAATCGTAACTGGACCAGTCAACATTCCTTTTACTTTTTGTTCTGTGATAGATTGTGCATATTGTGACCAATAAACCGTCATTGGAACTGGGCGATAAACATCACCAAAAATAATCGGCGGTTTTACACAACGCGTTCCATAACTCTGAACCCAACCATTTTTAGAGAAGACAAATCCTGCTATTTTTTCACCAAAATATTCCACCATATCATTGCGTTCATATTCACCATGCACCAAAACATCAATGCCAATTTCCTCTTGCCATTCTATTGTACGCTTGGTTTCTTGTTTCAATAAAACATCATATTCTTCGGCAGATAATTCCCCTTTTTTATACTTCGCACGCCAACTTCTCACCTCTTGCGTTTGTGGAAAAGAGCCGATTGTTGTCGTAGGAAAAGGAGGAAGATTCAATACATTTTGTTGCACAATTTTTCGGTTTCCAAAACTATTTGCACGATTATAATCTTCATCTTTTATTGCATTTACTCGTTCTTTAACTTGAGTTTGATGAATTAATTGAGAATTTTTTCTATTATTAATAGAGAATTGATTCGCTTCATATTGTTGAATCAATTTTTCGTCATTCGGGTTTGAAAAATAATTTTTTAAGAAAGCAACTTCTTCTAATTTTTGCTTCGCAAATGCAAACCAATCTTTAATTGTAGTCGGAAGATTTTTTTCGTTTGTTTCTAAATCTAAATCACAAGGTGAATGTAATAATGAACAAGATGTTGAAATAATAACTCGTTTTTCTCCAATTTTGTTCACAACTTTTTCTATCGTTGAAAGTGATTTTTGAAAATCATTTTTCCAAATATTTCTACCATCAACTAAACCTAAAGAAAGTTTTAATTGAGAAGGAGCTTGATTCAATATTTCATCAAGTTGATTTTCGTCTCGAACCAAATCAAGATGCAAAATATCAATTGGTAAATTGATTGCTAAAGCTGTATTATCTTTCAATCCATCAAAATAAGTTGCGACCTGAATCGTAAGTTGAGGAAATTCTTTTCTTATTTTTTTGTAAACTTCTTGATAAGCCGTTTTCGATTTTTCGTCTAAATCTAAAGCTAAAAAAGGTTCGTCGAACTGAATTGTATTTGCTCCATGATTGATTAAATCTTGAATAATTTCAAAGTAAACTGGCAATAAATTCTGAATTAAATCAATTCGATCAAATCCTTCTTCTTTTTCTTTTCCTAATAATAAATAAGTAATTGGTCCAATTAAAACTGTTTTTGGATTAAAACCTTCTTTTTTTGCAGCGATAAATTCGTTTACGATAGAATTTGAGAAATATTTAAATTCTTGATTTTTTACAAATTCTGGAACGATATAATGGTAATTGGTATCAAACCATTTTGTCATTTCCATCGCTGTAATATCTAAATTATCTTTTTGAAAGCCTCTTGCCATCGCAAAATACAAGTCTAATTCGGTGTTCTTTTTATTTAGCGCAACCGTATTGAAACGCGCTGGAATTGCACCAACTGATAACGTAAAATCTAAAACTTGATCGTAAAAAGAAAAGTCATTACACGGAATTAAATCAATTCCGGCAGCTTGTTGCAATGCCCAATTTTGTTTGGTAATTGTACGGCTTGTTTGCAATAAAGCTTGTAGTTCAATTTTACCTGCCCAATAATTTTCGCAGGCTTTTTTTAGTTCACGGTTAGCGCCAATTCTTGGATAACCTAAAATTTGTGTTTGCATTTTGATTGTTTTTTAATGTTCAAAAACACAAACGCGAGTTGATAAATAGTAAACCTATTTTGACAGACAGACTTCAAATCGCGAAAGTATCATCTTTTGTTTCTATTGGTAATCTGACTTGTAATTTGCATTACTCACAGTTGCGCGACAGCTCGTGATTCTCACACGATTCCCCAATAATTTATTGTTTATTTCTTTACAAATGTAACAAGACAAAATAAACGATTGTAAAACTTGAAAAAATAAGATTATACCACTTAATATGATTAATTTTACAAAACAAAATACTTTAACAACGATAAAATATCGTATTGAAAAGAATATTATTTGGATGGAAACATTAGATCAAACCGATTTAGAATTATTAAGAATTCTACAAAAAGACTCAAAATTGACAGTAAAAGCCATTGCAGCTTTAGTTAATTTATCTCCTTCGCCCGTTTTTGAACGTATAAAAAGGTTGGAACAACAAGGTTATATCAAAAATTATAGAGCCGTTTTGGATGCCGAAAAACTAAACAAAGGCTTTATGGTTTTTTGCAGCATCAAGCTAAAACAACATGATCGCACAATTGGGAATAAACTTGTGGAAGATATTTTGTTGATTGATGAAGTGGTGGAATGTTATAATATTTCGGGCGAATATGATTTTATCTTAAAAGTGCAAGTTTTGGATATGAAACAATATCAAGATTTTGTTTTCAATAAATTGGGTGCTTTAGAAAGCATCGGAAGTACACACAGCTCTTTTGTGATGGCTGAAATAAAAAATACGTACGGAATCAATATTTAAAAAAAACAAAAGGTTGAGCAATGCTCAACCTTTTTTCCACAAATAAATAACACACTACTTTTTGATTACCTTGAAAGTAGAATTGTTAACTTTTATGATGTAAACACCTTTTGGTAAAGAGGAAACATCTAATTGATTTTTCCCTTTTTGAAGTGTTTTCTCTGTCATTTTAGTTCCTGTAATAGCGAAAATTTCGGCTTTTGAAGCTTCATTTGTTTCAATAAACAATACATTATTAACAGGATTTGGATAAACATTTACAGCAGATTTAGCTAAATCATTTGTACCTAAAACGGCTGATGAAATTGTGATGTTTTGTGAAACAACTTTTCCATTCGAATTAAAAGAAAGTTTGATTTTAGCTGTTCCATTTTTTAATGGATTAATCACTAATTCTTCCTTATCATTAATCGAAATTTCAGCTACTTCATTATTCTCGATGATTTCTAAATCTTTTACAATCGCTGCTGATAAATTATCAACATCCGAAACTTTATCTTTCAAATCAATTGTTGTTGCTGTGTTAATTTGATAAGTTGTCTCTAAATCATTGATAATTGGTGCCGCATTATCTGGAAAAACAGGCATTGAAGGAAACCAATAATAATCAGTCAAAGGAATTGTTTTCGTTAAATTTCCTTTATTATCAAATTTATGAATCCAGTGCTTATTATATTGAGATGTTGTAGTTATGATGATTAACTCATCTGTTCGTGGATCTACACGCAAACCTGCTCCATAAGGCATTTGTTTAGGATTTGTATCTTGACCAGGAATTGTAGCAAAATTCTCATTGAATTCATTTTTATCCACATCATATTTTACAATTGTTGGACTAACAGACCAACCTGCGCCTGGGAAAAAGTAAATTGAATTTTCTTGGGTTGAAGCACTAAAACTTCCAGCATTCCACGCTCCCCAAGTATTCGGAATTGTTTTCGTTGGAATCGATATTTCTGTCGTTTCTAAAGTAACAGGATTTATTTTGACTAATTTATTTGCCAATGCTCCCCAAACATTTCCATCCTTAGATTGTATTACAGAAATAAAACTTCCAGCAATCGTTTGCTTAATTTTGTGAGTGTTTGGATCAATTACTAATATTCCACCCTTTTGAGTTACGGCAAAAACATAAGTAGAAGTTCGAATAATATTTGCTAAAGCACCAAATTTATCAGCACCTTCAATTAAAGATCCTAATTTCAAGTTTTCAATATCAAACAAATAAAGTCCACTTGAAGTTCCTAAATATCCTGTTTTAGCATCAACACCTACAAAACTTCTTCCGTCTCCACCAATTGTTTCGAAGCTGGCTTTTTTCTGTAAAGTTTTCGAATCAGCTACAACTAAACGATTTCCTTGTTTTGAAACAATGAAAAAATTATCACCATAAATTGTTGCAAAAGGAGGCGTTACACCTAACTCTTCATTGGTATTCGCAGTTTTGTAAATATTATAATCAATAGAATAATCTGGATTCATAAAATTAATTGATCCATTTGCATGACCAAACCAATCTTCATTCAGAATAAAAACACCATTTGTGTATTCTTTTGTTTGTGCAAAACTTGTTTGAATTGCTACTATTGTAAAAATCGAAAGTAAAAATTTTTTCATGTATTTTTTTTTAGAAATCCGAAACCATCATCCAAAAATGACAGCCTCGGATAAAAATATTTAGAATGTTAGATTATTGTATTTTTTCTACTTTTAATTTATCCATTGTAAAGTATAATGCTGTGTTTGCTCCCCAATTTCCTACATCTGTAGTTTCTAAAAAGAACATTAAATATTTAACTTCTCCTAAAGCAGAAAGATCCACATCTTGCCAATTTGTTGAAATATTATTTATTCCATTTCTAAAATCAACAAAATAATGAGTTACAGGTTTTTCTGTAGTCAATTGTTTATTTGCTGAAACACCATAAATATGAATCGCGAAATAATCTCCTTTTACAAACTTTCTTGCATATGCATCACCATTCAAAATCCCATAATATGGCCACGGACTAATAGCTAACTTTACATTTTTTGCTTTGTATTTATTAGCTGTATCAGTAATTTCTACTACACTCGAAAATCTGTCAATCTTAACTTCTTCTCCATATTTCAAAACTTTCTCAGATGGTTTGTGATCAGCGAAAGAGACTAAAAATGGTGATCCTTGTCCATCTGCACCACCTTTTGCCATTGTACCCCATTGATTATCTAACCAACCGCCTTCTTTATCTATTTGATCAGAATTGTCATTACTATTAGAAACCGTGAATCCCATCCATGTTAAATACTCTGGCCAAGCTGTATGTTTAAACTTGAAAATACCTGAAGTTAATTCAGCGTCTTCTGTATAAGTACCTTCCCAAATTTTTCCTCCGGCTGTAGCAGTTCCTTTTGTTAAATCAAACTTTGATAAATCTAAAGTTTCATATTTTTGTTGATCTACTAATTCAGTATTGTCGTCATCATTATTACAAGAAGTCAATAAAAAGATTGATGATGTAGCAAATAAGAAATTAAAGAATAATTTCTTTGTAAAATTAAAATTCATTTTATTTAGTTTTGTTATATTATAAATGCAAATCGTAAGCTCCTGCAACTTCTGTTGAGATTTCACCTAACCAACCTGCTTCTTGATTTGTTGCTGTGTAAACTTTGATAAAATCGATTCCTAATAATTTAACAGGTGTCGTCATCATTATTACAAGAAGTCAATAAAAAGATTGATGATGTAGCAAATAAGAAATTAAAGAATAATTTCTTTGTAAAATTAAAATTCATTTTATTTAGTTTTGTTATATTATAAATGCAAATCATAAGCACCTGCAACTTCTGTTGAGATTTCGCCTAACCAACCCGCTTCTTGATTTGTTGCTGTGTAAACTTTGATAAAATCGATTCCTAATAATTTAACAGGATTTCCATTTTTATCAACAGCCCAATCAATATCAATATTTGAATCTTCGCTGTTATTTGGTGCATTGTCTACATAACCATAAGCCAATTGTTTACCAGTCCAAATACCATTTTTCTCTGTATAATTGCTTGCCAAAAGTGTACCTGAGAATTTTAACTGATCCGAACCAAACCACAATGGATAATATGATTGTTTATGATAAGAATTTTTAGTTTTATAACCTGAATTTCCTTGATTATCTGTCCATTTTACATATTCAGGATTAGGTATTTTATCTTCTTCGGTTGGTTTTTGATAAGAAATACTATAATTTTTTATTGTATTTGGATTCGTGTACTCACTTCCTGCAATTTCGTACCATTCGTCGTCATCTGGTTTTCCGTTTTTATTTTTATCATATGCAACCATCACAATTCCAGGTTCAGAAGATCCAGCAAAACCATTTCCTAAAACTTTAAAATCGCGTTTGTTTGGTTGGTTCATAATCGTATGGTCAAAACCAAATACCACATATCCTCCGTAACCTCCAAGTGTAATCATTGTAGATTTTTCTCCTACTAAAGCCTTAGCAGATTTGGCTGTCATATCAGCTTGAGTTTCTCCTGTTACATAAGATGGCAAAGCATTTGTGAATTGTCCAACTGCTGGCAAATAATCAAAGACTTGAGAAATATATTTACTGTAAGTAGATAATTCTTGTGTAACATTAACCTTTGTTTTTATCGTTTTAGAAGTTACTCCTGAAGTAATTTCTAATGTTAAATCGTAAGCACCAACTTTATCAGAAACAAAACCTAAGGTTTTCTCATTACCAATAATTTCATTGCCAAGTTTCCATGTATATGTTGCATTTTCGAAACCAGAAACAGTTGGTTCAATTGAAACAATTTTTAAACGTGCTGCATCATAAGATACTTGTAAAGTAGCATTATCAGGATTAGTCTCGATAATGTTTTCATCATCACTACAGCTTTGTATTAAAGCAAAACTTAGTGCGGTTAGTAAGATTTTAGAATATTTCATATGTAAATTTTATTTATAGACAAAAGCAAAATGAGCAGGAATATTTCCGGCAGCAGTTTTCCATTTAAAAGCACCATTTTTATCAAAACAATAGATGTAACCCATCGAAACATAATTTCCGACATCGGTTAGAAAAAGATCTTTGGTTTGAGGATTTACAGCAATTCCGTAAGGCGTTTCGATTTCATTAATAACAGGATCATTGACCAATGTTTTGTTGATAACTTGTTCTGTTTTGGTATCAATTACACCATAAGTTTTTGTGTATTCGAAAGTTGTGTAACTAAATTCGTTTGAATAATAATAGAGTTTGTTATCAACAATTGTAAAGTTAGAAACAGGAATATCAAATTTCTTTTTGATTTGATGCGTTTTACTATCCAACACATATAAATTTGATGGAACGTTGTAATAATCACCACGAGAAGTCACATATAAATCGCCATCTGCATCTTTTTTTAAACGATGAAGGTTTACTTCAACATCAATTTTTTTAGTTTCTTTAAACGTTGATAAATCAATCACAGAAATCGTTTTATCATATTCAGGAACTCGATATCCTCCTGAGTTTGCTACATACAAATTATTCCCAACAACTTCTAATTCTTCTGGCTGATAACCTACGGTCACTTGTCGCGTAACCGATAAATTAATCGTATCTATTTCGACCACTTTTCCCAAAGGCGCTTTCGGATCGATTGTAACAGGACCAGCATACGAAGATGCATACGCTTTCCCATTTGCAAACGTGATGTAACGACCATTTTCTAAAGGAATTGTTCCCAGATGTTTGGCTGTTCTTACATCCATTACTTCGATAAAATTTGATACGTTGATAACCGCATATAACTTATTTCCATAAATTTTGATATCATTCCCAACATCTCCCAATTCCTTTACCATAGTAGGATTTACGGTTGCATATATATTTCTATTATAGGTTCCTGTTGTAAAATCCATATAATCTACCGTAGCCATATTACTTCCCATTTTTCCTTCGTTTAGTAAATAAAAACCAACGACATCTGTTTTTTCGGGATCGGTTACACCTTCTTCCTCTTTCTCGATCAAATAAGTATCTTGCTGACAAGCATAAAAAGTAATTGCTGTTAAAAAACAGACGAATAATTGTTTGAAATTTCTCATAAGTTTGCGCTTAATATTAGCTTGAATTGTCTTCCTGGCATTGGATAATTTAAAACCACATCATATTGTTGATTCAAAATATTATTTAATTCAAAAGAAACTTTGAATAGACTTTGATTCAACCTAAACTCTTTATGTATCCCTAAATCATTTGTAAACCAAGGATTAAGACGATTTATTTTAATATTATCTTGATGAACATTGTAACGTTCTCCCACATAAATAAAACTGTAATTAAAATTCCATGTTTTATAAGAAGCCGCTAAAACAAAAGAGCCACTATGTTTTGGTGTATATGGAATTTGATTTTTGTAGTAACTTTTTTTAGGATTCGAATAATCTAACGCTTGCAAAAAACCGTAGTTAAGCATTGGCGAAACCTCTATTTCTCCTAATTGAAATGTTGATCGAATTTTAACATCCAACCCTTTTATTCTGACTTCATCCAAATTGAGCATAGTGAAACGAAACAAACTTCCAGAAGGCGCAGCCACAATTTTATCAGTTACTTCATTGTAAAAAGCATCGGCTTGAATCGTAATATTTTTGAAGAAATTTTGAGATGATTTAGAATAAGTAAAACCAACATTATATTGTGTAGAATATTCTGGTCGAAGATTCGCATAACCAATGTCTGTGTAGTACAAATCGTTGAACGTTGGCATTCTAAAAATACGTTTATAAAACGCTCTGATATTAAAATCGTGAGATTTGAATGGTTGATAATTGGCGATAATCGTTGGCGTCCATATATTTTTATCAGGCGCACTTGTGTTCATTTCTACTGATTCTTTTACAAAAGTTCCAAATAAACTTCCTTGTAAACTCAAACGTCCAAGACGATAAGTAGACGCGAACGCAACAAGATTTGTATGACGAGTAGGAAAAGAAAAATTCTTTAAATCTGCTCCCATATTATTAAACTGATAATCTGTTGCAACATTCACATCCCAATTATCTGTAATCGAATAAAGATTCGCCCAAGACACATAAAACTCGCGTTGTGTGTACTTATTTTCTATTTTTACTGTCGAAACTGTATCTGTATAATGGGTGAAATCGTAAGCAAACTTTGCGTTTATCTTCGATTGAAAATTTCTGAATCGTTTCTCATATTTACCTTGAACAAAATAATTTCTATCAACCAAAGTTTGTCCACGTCCATCAAATCGACCACGCACAATTGCAGCAGGAATTCCAAGATCCGAATCATACAAATATCCTTTTACATTCCAATTCGATTGATTTCCTTTTCCGATCAATCCTAATTCCAAACGTTTTGCATCAACTTGTCCATCTCTACGTTTCAAAAGTGTATCGTATGCAGTAGTTCCATCCAAATTTTTGCGTTGATAACGGAATTTATATATACCATTCGTTTTAACATATTCTGCACTCAAAACAGCTGATAATCTATCCGTAATTTTCTGTTCAATACGAATAGAAGGATTGATTAATTGAATCGAGCCTAACTTATAACGAAGTGTAGCATTCGTTTTTTTATCACCAATAAAAACAGGTTTTTTGGTTTGAAGATAAATAGCAGAAGCAGAAGCATAATCTTTCGCTGATTGAAAAATATTACTTTTTTGACCATTATATAAAGAAATCATTTCCATATCGTCTAAAGAAAATTTTCCTAAATCGACAATTCCATTCTGCGCATTTCCAAGTTGAATTCCATCATAAAAAACTGCAACATGTTGAGATCCCATCCCACGAACATCAATAGTTTTTAAACCTCCAACTCCACCGTAATCTTTAATTTGCACTCCTGCAAAAAAACGAACAGCATCTGCCACAGAATGGCTATTTAAAGCCTCTAGTTCCGCTCCTTTCAATTCCTGAACAGGAACAACGGCTTTTACATTATTTTTTAAAATATTAACTTGCTGAAGCTCTAAAATACTATCATGAATAATTTGCGCAGAGGCTATGCGACATGAAAGCAAAATCAAGCTGCAACAAATAATTATAGTTTTTAGATTTCTCATTTAGCAATAATCAATTGTTGCTAACGAGAGTATATGAAGAAGTATTGAAAGGACGAACCTATCCAAAATTTGAACTTCACGCTTTAGTCCCCGAAAGCATTCAACATTTATCATTTTGGTAGGTCTTCTGACTTACTCCTTTTTTAGAAATCCTTCCCATTAAAAACAGTGGATATAATGTATCTAAAAAATATGGAGCTTACAGCAGCGGGTCTGTTCAGGATTTTCACCTGATTCCCTGTTACCGAACGGTTAAGTTCGCACCAAATGTTAATCAAAAGTAAAATTATTATTTTGAATAAACAATTAAATCTTTATCAATAATAGCTAAATAAAAAAAGCTAACTCATTCGTTAGCTTATTCTTTTACTTTATTTATTTCGATCACTTCTCCAGTTTCATCAACCTGAACCGCAATCTTTTCATAATTCCATTTATCAAATTCTTTCTCTCCTACAATAATTGCAGTTCCAGAACCTTTTGTTCCTTTTATAGGTACAGAAATGTTAGCTTCACCAATATCATTTGTAATAGAAATATTTCCAGTAAAAACTCCGTTCGTTTTAACATCCGTACCCAATTTCTGCTGAACTTCAACATTTTGATTAATAATATTAATTGCATGTTTCGTTACATCACTATCCGAAGTTATCTTACTAAAACCCCAAAAAGCACCACCAATTAACAATCCAAAAAATAAAATCACAAACGACAAACAGCCAACAGGCACAACCCATTTCCAATTACGTTTAAACCAACTTTCCTTTGGTAACAATTGATTATCATACTGATTTTCTTCCATAATATATAGGTTTTGAGTAAAGATAATAAATTTGGGCGTTCCCTCGCTCTTTGCCTTCCATTTATATTATTCATAGAATAAGCAAAATAATACAAACACAGCTAATGCAAATCGCTCGGTCGGGCTATCCGTTGCAATCTTTTGTAAAAGAAGATTAGAAGTGATTACAGGAAATACAATTTCTACAAAAGGATTTCCACTGCTATCCCTAACGCGGGTTTTAAGTTCTGAGTTTTGAGTAATAAGTTATAAGACATAAGATTTAAGACTGACAATAAAAATCTACAAAGGAGTGTTATCGAGTTATGAGTTGTAAGTTCTGAGTTAGTTGTAAAAAGGAAGCTTCCTTTTTATCAAGAAGAAGCTTCTTGTTGACTAATTAGAAGCCTCTTGTTGGATGAAAGCAAGCTTCTTTTTTTATAAAACATAGTCTGGAGATGCGTAAAGCTTACAGCGTTCAGCTAAAGCGCGACGTATAACCACAAAAAAAGCCTCAAGAAATAAATCTTGAGGCTTTTAATAAAAACTGGCGACGACCTACTCTCCCGTAAGTAACAGTACCATCGGCGCAGGCAGGCTTAACTTCTCTGTTCGGAATGGGAAGAGGTGAGCCCTGCAGCTATAGTCACCCTAATATTTTTGTATAGGTCTTAGTTCCTAGTATATCTTGACATTATTAGATAGCTCTATGCATTAAGCTTAAAGCTTAGGCCTAAAGCCTTCACACAATCTTTGGTATTACTTTCTTAATCCAAATAAGATTAACTAACCTTCTCTATGACGATTAAATCAATGTTAGTATTTAATCTTTTTTATTTTTGATATTGCTATCATTAGCTTTGATTCGTTCTACTTTTTTTAGAAAAAGTCTATGG